>JBJTGD010000207.1:0-10761 GCA_046093735.1 Acidimicrobiia bacterium
CTCGCTCAACGCGCCGCTCAATGACGAGAGTCGCCACGTGCTCGATCGGGTCGCCTTCGAGCGGATGAAACCGACCGCAGTGCTGGTCAACACCGGGCGCGGCGCGTTGATCGACGAGGCCGTGCTCGTCGAGGTGTTGCGCGAGCGACGAATCGCGGCGGCTGGACTCGACGTCTACGAATTCGAGCCCCGCGTCACCGAGGGATTGCTGACACTCGACAACGTGGTGCTCGCACCCCACCTCGGGTCGGCCGATGTCGAGGCCCGCGCCGACATGGTGGAGTTGTGTTCGCGCAACATCATCGAGGTGCTGGCCGGACGACCGGCGATCACGCCCGCGCCCGGCTGAACGACTCGATCCGGCTGTTGGGTTCAGTCGGTTCGCACGGCGGCCAATACGCCCGCCACCGTGACCAGCACGTCGACCCCGAGGTGATCGGCCAACCAGTCACGGTTGCGGCGGTGCAGCTCGTCGATCTGTTCGAAGCGGTTCAGCACGACCACCGGTCGGGCCACATGGGCGCCGCGATCGAGGGCCTCCAACGACATGGTGACCGAGTTGATGGTGCCCAGTTCGGCATCGGCCACCAGCAGGACGATGTCGGGTTGCAACAACTCGACCAGGGTGACCGTGTCGCCGTCGGGGGCGAGCGGGGAGCGCACGCCACCGGCCGACTCGACCAGCGCCACATCCGGAGCGGGCAGGGGCCAGTCGATCTCGGCCACCAGATCCTCGATGGAGAAGGGGGGGCGCTCGAGGTAGGCGGCGGCCATGGGCGGTGCCATCGCCGCCGGGTACCAGCGATGGCGCGGGCACACCAGCGACGGTTCCTCACCGTTGGCGGCGGCGAGGACATGGGCGTCGGTCGACGAGTCGCCGGGATCGAACGACTGGGCGGGTTTGCGGGCGATCACCTCGTACCCGGTGGCCCGCAGGTCCCGGGCGATGCGCGATGCCACCCACGTCTTGCCGATCTCGGTGCCGGTCCCCGCCACCACGACCAACTTCCGCGGACGCAATCCGTCGAACGTCATCCGACCACCTCCTCCAGACCATCCTGACGCAGATCGCCGAGCGCATCAGCCAACGCCGCCACCTGCACGTCGGTGTGGGCCGCGCTCAAGGCGATGCGCAGACGGCTGGTGCCGACCGGCACCGTGGGTGGTCGGATGGCGGGCACGAACAGGCCCCTCTCCAGCAGTCGATGTGATGCGGCGATGGCGTGGGACTCGGGGCCGAGCACCACGGGCACGATGGGGGAGCGGTGTCCCGGGTGGATCCGGTCGACGTGGGCGCGCAACCGCTGCCGCAGTCCGTCGCCCTCGGACGAGCGGATGATGTCGATGGCGGCGAGCGCGGCGGCGGCATCGGCCGGACTGAGCGCAGTGGTGAAGATGTAGGGGCGGGACAGGTTGACGAGCAGTTCGGTCAATGCCGTCGGACCGGCAACGAATCCGCCGAGTGAGCCGGTGGTCTTCGACAGGGTGCCCACCTGTACGACGATCACGTCGTGGTCGGTCGGTGGCGTCGGCTCCAGCACCGCATGGGCCTCGTCGAGCACCAGCAACGCATCGTGACGGGCACACACTTCGAGCAGTGCGGGGAGATCGACGCCGTCGCCATCCATGGAGAACACGCTGTCGGTGACGACGACGCGACGGTCGCACCCGGGTGCGGCCAGACAGGCGTCCAGTGCATCGAGATCGAGGTGGGGGTAGGCCTGCAGCTCGGCGCCGTTGGCTCGCGCCATGCGGCACCCATCGATGATCGAGGCGTGATTGAGCTCATCCGAGGCGATGCGCACCCCGCGGCCGCCGAGAGTGGACAGCAGCCCCACGTTGGCGGCGTAACCGGTCGGGAAGACGATGGCCGAGCCGGAGTCACGCCATTCGGCGACGGTCCGCTCGAGGTCGTGGTGCACCGGACGCGAACCGACCACCAGACGCGATGCGGTGGCGCCCGTGCCCCAGCGGCCGATGGCGTCGACGGCGGCGGCCATCACCGTCGGATGGCTGGAGAGTCCGAGGTAGTCGTTCGAGGCGAACGACACCACGTCGCGACCTTCGAGCGCGCCGGTGGGGCCGAAGGCGTCGAACCGACGCGGTGCCCGCCACTGTCCGGCCGCCACGATCCCGGCGGCCCGGTCGCGGAACCACTGCGACCACCGCCCACCGTCGTTCACCGGCAGCACACCTCGTAGATGGCCTCGCCCAGTACACGCACGATGCGATCGATCTCGTCGGGCGTCGAGGTGAGGATGGGCATGATCACCACCACGTCACCGAGCGGTCGCAGCAGCACTCCGCGCTCGACAGCCGCGGCGCACACGCGCCGACCCCAGCGAAGATCGTCGGACGGGGGAGACAGCTCCACTCCGACCATGAGTCCACGCCGGCGGATCTCGCCGACCGCCGGATGGCGGCCCAGTCCCTCGAGCGCGTCACCCAACTGGCGCGCCCGGTCGCGCACGTTGGCCAGCACCTCGAGTTCGTCGAACAGTTCGAGGTGGCGCAACGCCACCGCCGCGGCCAGTGCGTTCCCCGAGAACGAGTGGCCGTGGTATAGCGTGAACTCGCTCAGGTCGGGGCCGAGGAATGCCTCGTAGACGCGCCGCGAGGCCACCGTCGCCGCCATGGGCAGGTACCCACCGGTGAGTCCCTTGCCGATGCACAGGATGTCGGGGCGGATCCGGCACTGCTCGGAGGCGAACAAGGTGCCGGTGCGACCGAAGCCGGTGGCCACCTCGTCGACCACCAGCAGCACGCCGTGTTCCCGACAGGCCTCGGCCACGCGTTCCACCGACGACGGATCGGTGACCAGCATCCCCGCCGCCCCCTGCACCAGGGGCTCCACCACCACGGCCGCCAGTTCGTCGGCGTGGGCGGCGATCAGCGCCACGGCGGTGTCGGCCCAGCCCGGATCGTCGTAGCCGGGAGCACGCAGCGGTTGGAACCGCAGCGGATCGAAGATGTCGGTGCCGAATCCGTCCGCGCCCACCGACAACGAGCCGATGGTGTCGCCGTGATAGGCGTTGCCCAGCGCCAAGAAGCGCGTGCGCGTCGTCACGCCCTGATTGGTCCAGTACTGGAAGGCGATCTTGAGGGCCTGTTCCACCGCCGCGGCACCGTCGGAGGCGAACAGGAAGTGCGGCTCGCTCACCGGTACGCGCGGCGCGAGAGCCTCGGCCAACCGCACCGTCATCGTGTTGCCGTTGCCGAGCATCGTCGAATGGGCGACGCGATCGATCTGGGCGCGCAACGCCTCGTCCAGTTCGGGCACGCGGTGACCCAGCGTCGTCACCCACAGCGACGAGATGGCGTCGAGATAGCGCCGACCGTCCACATCGATGAGTTCACGACCCTCGGCCCGGTCGACGATCACGGGCCGGTTGGCGCCATAGGTCGACATCTGGGTGAAGCCATGCCACACCACCGCCGCGTCACGGTCGACCCACTGCTCGTGGGCGGAGGTGAGACGGTCACTCATCCCGACAGCCTCGCACCTTCGGGATGGCGGCGCCGACGCCATTCGTCGGCGGCCACACCCATGGGCGTGGAGGGGGGTGCGTCGACGAAGGGCCACAGTTCCTCGGCGATGGCCCGCCAGTCGGCGGTGGCCCGCAGTTCGCCGAGGATGGCGTAGAGCCCGAGGCTGATGCGTTGGATGATCACGAAACTGGGCGGGAGGTTGGCCGCCTTCTGCATGGTGGCGTAGGGACCGCTGGTGTCGAAGAAGCGGCGCACCGTCTCCGATGCGTACTCCGGTGTGATGGTGAACGGACCGGGATGGAGCACGAACTCGTAGAAGTGGCCGAGGTAGTCGATGACCTCGTCGTCGGTCACGTCGAGTCCGGCGGGGAGGAGTCCGATGCGTTCGATCGACGCCCGGAACGCGGCCGGATCGTGATCGATGACCATGTGATGGATCATCTCCTCGAACTCGGCCAGTTCGCCGTCGGCGAAGCGCTTCACCAGTCCGAAGTCGAGGAAGGTGACCCGGCCGTCGCGGTGGAACAGGTAGTTGCCCGGGTGGGGATCGCCGTTGAACGCCGCCAGTCGGTACAGGCTGCCGAAGGCGAAGCGGTAGAGCGTCTCGCCCGCCAGATCGCGTTCGGCCTGTGACCAACCCAGCATCTCGTCCCAGCGCACGCCATCGGACAACTCGGTGGTGAGCACGCGTCGGGTCGAGAGTTCGTCGACCACGTCGGGGATGTGGATGGTGGGATGCCCGCGGTACCACTCGGCGAACTGACGCTGGTTCTCGGCCTCGAGGCGGTAATCGAGTTCCTCGATCAGTCGGGTCCGCAACTCCGCCACCAGTGACTTGTGGTCGAGTCCGCCGAACAGCACGCCAAGTCCGGCGAAGATCATCCCGGCGTTGTCGAGATCGGAGGTCACGGCCTCGGCCACCCCGGGGTACTGCACCTTCACGGCCACCGCCCGACCGTCACGGGTCATGGCTCGGTGCACCTGACCGATCGAGGCCGCAGCGATCGGCACCGGGTCCCAGTCGGCGAACAGCTCGGTGGGCGGGGACCCCAGTTCCTCGCTGATCACTGCGGCGGCCAGTTCGGCGCTCATGGGCGGTGCGGTGTCCTGCAGTTGGGCCAGTGCGCTGCGCACATGATCGGGGAGTCCCTGATCGAGGTACGAGGCCATCTGCCCGACCTTCATGAGTGCACCCTTCATGTGCCCGAGTGCCTCGGCCACCTGTTCGGTGGTGCGCAGTTCGAACTCGAGGTCGAGTTCGCGTCGTCGACCGGCATCGGCGAACACGCGGCGGGCTCGATGGCGCGCCCACGCACTGCCCGTGCGCGCCCCGAGCGCGGCCAGTCGAAGGTTGCGACCGGCCCGATGGCGATGGCGCACCGGACCGTCGGAGGGACGGCGCCGCGCCACCATCACGGCCGCGGCGGCGGCGCCGCACAGGGCGAGCAGGGCGAGGGTCCGACCACGAGAAGGCACTCCGGAACGCTACGGGGCCGCCGGGTCAACCGCGACCGGCCGGTACGGTGGCGTCGCCGGCCACATCGGGAGGAAGCCGTGGAACCGTTCGTCACCATCGCCCAGGGTCGACTGCGAGGTCTCGAGCGCGACCGCATCGTCCAGTTCCGCGGGATCCCCTATGCCGCTGCGCCGGTGGGGGAGCGGCGTTTCGCCCCGCCCGGACCGGCGCCGGCCTGGGAGGGCGAGCGCGACGCAACCGTGTTCGGTGCCCGCTCGCTGCAGGTGAGCGGAGGGGCGACGGCCCTCCTCGGGGACCGCTCCGACGACGCCGACGAGGACTGCCTGTTCCTCAGCGTGTTCACCCCCGGCTGCGACGACGCCCGCCGCCCGGTGATGGTGTGGATCCACGGCGGCGGATTCGTCAACGGGTCGGCGTCGATCCCCTGGTACGACGGCACGTCGCTGGCCACCCGGGGCGATGTCGTGGTGGTCACCATCAACTACCGGCTCGGGGCCCTCGGCTTCCTGTGGCTCGGTGACCTCGACCCTGCGTTCCGTGCGAGTGGTGTGAACGGTCTGCTCGATCAGGTGGCGGCACTGGAGTGGGTGCGCGACAACATCGCCGCGTTCGGCGGTGACCCCGACGACGTGACGATCTTCGGCGAGTCCGCTGGGGCGATGAGTGTCTCGACGCTGTTGGCCATGCCGGCGGCGCGCCGACTGTTCCATCGCGCCATCGCCCAGAGCGGCGCCGCCCACAACACCTTCACCACGACGACGGCCTCGGCCATCACCGCGCAGGTGATGGAGCTGTTGGGCATCGACTCCGTCGACGGACTCCTCGCGGCGCCGGCGGGCGACATCGTCGACGCCGCCACCAAGGTCGAGGCCCGCATGTTCGAGGATCCGTCCGGTCTCGGTGGTCCGGCCGGCATCGCCCTGGCCATGGCCTTCCAGCCGGTGGTCGACGGCGAGCACCTCCCCGAACAGCCGCTGCGGGCCATCGCCGCCGGGCGGGGCGCCGATGTGCCGCTGCTTACCGGCACCAACCTCGACGAGTGGAACCTCTTCGCGCTGATGAGCCCCGGTGGACTCGATGATCCGCGGTTGCTCGGTCGGCTCGAGCGGATCTTCGGCGACGCCCATGTCGTGCGCGACACCTATGGCTCCGCTCGCCCGGACGCCACTCCCGACGACCTGTGGAACGCCGTGCTCACCGATGCCACCTTCCGCATCCCGGCCATCCGACTGGTGGAAGCGCGCTCGGCCGCAACGTCACCGACGTGGCAGTACCTGTTCACGTGGGCCACACCGGCCTTCGGTGGTGTCGTGAAGTCGTGTCACGCTCTGGAGATCCCCTTCGTGTTCGGTGTGCTCGATGCGCCGGGCGCGGCGTTGTTCCTCGGTGATCCGATCGGTCCCGAGCTGCACGAGTTGTCGCAGGCCATGCAGGACGCATGGCTGGGCTTCGTACGTGACGGCGATCCCGGATGGCCGGAGTGGAACGAGTCCGAGCGCCCGGCACAGCGCTTCGATGTGGAGCGCGAACTGCTCGCCGATCCGATGGCCGACGAGCGTCGGCTGTGGGACAGGGTGCTGTGAGTCGGAGCTCGGTGAACCGACCGGCGATCGTGTTGTTGTCGGGCGGTCTCGACTCCACCACCTGTCTGGCCATCGCCCGTCATGACGGGTTCGACCCCATCGCGCTGAGCTTCCGTTACGGACAGCGCCACGACGTGGAACTGGTCCGCGCCGCCGAGATCGCAACGACCGCCGGGTGCGAACATGTCGTCGTCGATCTCGACCTCGGTGCCTTCGGCGGCTCCGCGCTCACCGATTCGTCGATCGCCGTGCCCAAGCACGACCGTGTCGACGACGTCGACGACTTCGACGAATCGATCCCGGTCACCTATGTGCCGGCCCGCAACACCGTCATGTTGTCGATCTCGATGTCCCTGGCCGAGGTGCGCGGTGCGGCCGATGTGTACATCGGCGTGAACGCCGTCGACTACAGCGGCTACCCCGACTGTCGCTCCGAGTTCATCGAGGCCTTCGAGGCCATGGCCAACCTGGCCACCCGCGCCGCGGTCGAGGGGCGACGCTTCACCGTGCACGCACCCCTGCTGCGACTGTCGAAGGCCGAGATCGT
This sequence comes from Acidimicrobiia bacterium, assembly GCA_046093735.1. Lineage (GTDB taxonomy): Bacteria > Actinomycetota > Acidimicrobiia > Acidimicrobiales > Acidimicrobilacustridaceae > Acidimicrobilacustris. Next base: position 7,097 of record JBJTGD010000207.1, read on the forward strand.
GCAGCGGGCGGTCGAGTTGGGTGTCGATCTGTCGCGCACCGTCTCCTGTTACGACCCGTCGTCCGAGGGGCGCGCCTGCGGGCGGTGCGACGCCTGCCTGTTGCGGGCCCGGGGCTTCGCCGAGGCCGGCGTGGTCGACCCGGCACTGTTGCGCTGATCGTTCGGCGACGTCGAGGTCGCCGAACGTCTCAGCCGGCGGCGATCGTGGCCAGCGCCTCGTCGATGTGCTTCTTGGGCTTGAACTGTGAAGAGAACTTGCGGCGCACCACGCCCGACGGATCGATCACGTAGGTGACCCGACCGGGCAGCAGGCCGAGGGTCTTGGGTACGCCATAGGCGGCACGGGCCACACCCTCGGTGTCGGCCAGCAATGTGAACGGCAGACCGTGCTTGTCGGCGAACGCCTTGTGAGAGGCCACGTCGTCGCTGCTGATGCCGATCACGCGCACACCGGCATCGGTGAACGCCTCGTGTGCGTCGCGGAACGCGCATGACTCCACGGTGCAGCCCGGTGTGTCGTCCTTCGGGTAGAAGTAGACGACCACCCACTGCCCACGCAGCGACGACAGCGTGAGTTCGTCGCCGTTCTGGTCGGGGAGGGTGAAGTCGGGGGCGGGGGAGTTCTCGGTCACGGTCACGGAGGGTGCAAGGTCGGCACGGGGTCGCGTATTCCGATGTCGTCGCAGCGGCCGGTGTCCAGCAGTCGGCGGCCACCGGCCCGCGGGGCATACCCCGCCCCGGAGAGGCCCACCGGTAGCCTTTCCCCATGTCGATCGTCGCCGTCGTCAACCAGAAGGGTGGGGTGGGCAAGACCACCGTGACGCTGGGACTGGCCTCGGCCGCCGCCGCCCGGGGCCTCCGGGTGCTGGTGGTCGACCTCGATCCGCAGGCCAATGCCACCTCCGGACTCGGGATCTGGGAAGCGACGACCACCGTCGACGCTGCTCTGGAGTCCGACCGGCCCGGTTGTGCCCCGACGCTGGCCGTGCCCTCGGCGTGGCACATCGATGGCGGTTCGGTTCCCGACGCGCTGTGTTCGTCACCGGCGCTGTCGGTGCGCGAACCGCAACTGGCCAATGATCCGGTGGGCGCGCAGGACCGACTGGAACTGGCCCTGACCGATCACGGGTACGACCTCGTGATCATCGACTGTCCACCATCGCTCGGGTTGCTCACCATCAACGGCCTGTTCGCTGCCGATCGCGCCCTCATCGTCACCGAGCCCGGCGCGTGGGCCTCCGACGGCGTCGCCGCCGTCCAGTTGACCATCTCCCGGATCGCCGCCCGGCGCGGTGGTCGCCCGGCGGTGGCCGGGATCGCCGTGAACCGGCTGGGCCGCACCCGCGATGCCCATTACTGGCACACCATGCTGCTGGAGCAGTACGGCGAGCAGGTCCTGGCCCCGGTGCACCTGCGGGCGGCCGTGGCCGAGGCCTCGGGCCAGTCCCTGCCCATCCACGGGTTGGGCACCCGACCCGGTGCCGCCGATGCGGCCACCGAGTTCGACAACCTGCTCGACGCCGTGGTCCCCGAACTGGGGGGCGCAATGGCGCGGACGACGATCGGCGTGGTGGACTCTCCCGGCGACTGACCCGGAGGTCCCCATGGCGTACGACCCGCAGAAGACACGCAATCGGCCCGCTCCGGCCGTTGATCGGCCGGCGCCCGTGGATGCGTTCCTCGACGCCGTCCCGGCCGCCAACGAGCTGCAGCAGGACACAGCCGTCAGCGCGGTGCTGGTGGAGGATCTGGTGGTCGATGCCCCGGTCGAGGATTCCGTCGTCGAGTCGATGACCCGGACGCCGTTCGATCCGGCGGAGTGGGAGGGCGACACCGTCGTCGCCACGAGGTCGGCCGGTCGTTCGCGACTGCTGCTGGCCGGAGGCGCAGCGATCGTCGCCGTCGTCGCCGTGGTCGTCTGGTCGCGACGTCGTCGCTGAATCGGCTTCGCCGACTCTCAGTCGAGCAGGCCGGTCCGCAGCGCGTCGATCGATGACTGGGTGACGCCGTTGGCCCGCACCCAGTCGGGCACCGATCCGTACTCGGCGCGTACGTGGGCCAGGAACCGTTCCATGGCCGCCGGTGGTGCGGCCAGGTAGGCCGAGGGTTGCTCGTTCATGGTGGTGAGCGCTTCGGGTCGATCCCGCTGGAGACGTTCGACGAGCCGGTCCATGTTGGTGCCCGAGATGGCGTAGTCGGCCACGATCACCTCGTCGTCGACGCCCAACAACGACAGGATCATCGCCGCCAGCACGCCGGTGCGGTCCTTTCCCGCCGCGCAGTGGAACACCGCCGGCAGGCGGTCCGGATCGGCGAGCAGCACCAGGGCGTCGCGCAGCGCACCGGGGCCGATGGTGAGCATGGCGATGTAGAGGTCGCCCAACAACTGTGCGGCGTCGGCGTCGTCGGGCAGTTCATCGGGCTTCCATGTCGTGCCGAGCACGTCGAGATGCACGTGCTGCAGACCACGATCGGCATCGTGGAGATGGCCGTGTTCGAGTTCGGAGGCGGTGCGGAGGTCGACGATGGTGCGCACGCCGCGCTGGGCGAGCACGTCGAGTTCGGCATCGGGGAGTCGATGGACGGCATCGGCCCGGTACAGCCGGTTCCAGCGCACCATACGACCGTCGACCGTCGGATAGCCCCCGAGATCACGGAAGTTGAAGGCACCTTCGAACGGGAGGTGCCGGTCGGGATGGTCGATCATCATCCCGCCGATCGCTGGACGAGAACGGGACACGGAGCGTCGTGCACCGTCTTCACGGTGACGCTGCCCAGCGCGGTGCGAGCCAACCCACTTCGACCGTGGGTGGACATGGCCAACAGTGCCGCATCGTTGTCGGCGGCCCACCGGGCCACGACCTCGGCGGCATCGGCACCCATGAGCGCCTCGGCCGTGGCGGGCACGCCCTCGGCGGTGAGGAAGGCCACCGCCGATTCCATGGCTCGGTCGACGACCTCGCGCTCGGCGCCGCCCTGCGGTGAACCACCGGCGGCATGCACGCTCAGCACTCGAACCGTCAGTCCCAGCGACGAGGCCAGATGGGTCACGCAGGGCAGGATCATGGCCGAGACCGGCGAACCGTCGGTGGTCATTCCCAGCACGCCACCGGCGAGGCTCGGGCCCGAGTGACCGCGCGGTCCGACCAGTACCACCGGTCGATCCGAACGCTTGAGCAGATCCTCGGCCACCGATCCGAGCAGCGCCTTGCCCACGCCCGATCGTCCATGGGTGGCCATGACCACCAGCGAATCCTCACCGGCAGCCTCGGCGATGGCGGTGGCAGGGAAGGTGTCGGGTGTGACGGCCGTCGAGTGCGGGGCCCGCAAGGTCGCCGCCTTCGCCGTCAGGTACTCGGCCAGTTCCTCGGTCGTGCTTCCCCAACCCGCCGTCATGCACAGGATCGACGCGCCCAGAGCGGTGGCCAGTTCGTCGGCCACGGGCAACGCCGTCTCCGACAGCGACGATTCGTCGAGTGGTACGACGATCGAGGTGATCGAGTCGGCCATTGTTCCTCCGGGGGCAGGGATCAACGTCATGTTCGCACGTTGCCGAGGGGGTGACATCCCGCGCTGGGGTCAGGGTTGGCGGAGGCCGGTGGCGTCCCCGCCACCTCCGGAGGCCGCGCGCAACTCGGCGGTCCCGCGATCGGACTCCACCAACT
>JBJTGD010000208.1:0-2551 GCA_046093735.1 Acidimicrobiia bacterium
GCTGCCGGATGTGGGACGAAAATGGGACCGAGCGCTCTGCGACGAACCCTCCACGGGGGAGCGGGACGGAGATCCCGCTCCCCCGTTGGGGTTTTCGAGTGGGCGATACTGGACTCGAACCAGCGACCCCTGCCGTGTGAAGGCAGTGCTCTAGCCAACTGAGCTAATCGCCCGAAGACGGCGAGCGTACTCCACTGGTCAGCGAGGCCCCCAAGTGCCGTGCCGGAGGTCGACCGGCGACACCGTGCAGTTCAGGGTGCGAGAAGGCCGAGGTTGGTGCGAGCTCGATCCAGCACGGGGCGAGCGATGGCGCGGGCCCGATCGGCTCCGGCGGCGAGGGTGGCACTGGTGCCAGTCGGATCGGCCGCCAGCTCCGCGTAGCGCTGCTGGATCGGACGAAGGGTCTCGACAACGGCCTCGGCACAGGCCGCCTTCAGGTCTCCGTACCGCGTGAATCGATCAGCGACGACGGCGGGGTCGTCTCCGGTGCACGCCGCCAGGATCGAGAGCAGGTTCGACACGCCCGGCTTGTTCTCCGGATCGAAGCGGACCTCGGTGTCGGTGTCGGTGACGGCGCGCTTGATCTTCTTGGCCACGGCGTCGAGGTCCTCGAGCACGAGGATCGTGCCCTGTGGCGAATCCTCGGACTTCGACATCTTGCGCGTCGGGTGCTGCAGGTCCATGACCCGGGCACCGATCTTGGGAATGGCGGCCTCGGGCACGACGAATGTGTCGCCGTAACGTCCGTTGAAGCGGATGGCGAGGTCTCGGGCGAGTTCGAGATGCTGACGCTGGTCATCGCCCACCGGTACCCGGTCGGTGTCGTAGAGGAGGATGTCGGCGGCCATGAGCGCCGGATAGGTGAACATGCCCGCCGAGACGAACTCGGCTCCGTCGCTCTTGTCCATGAACTGCGTCATGCGCCGCAGTTCCCCGAAAGAGGCCGTGCACTCGAGGATCCACGACAACTCGGCGTGCTCGGAGAGGTGGCTCTGCACGAACAGGATGGATCGCTCCGGGTCGATGCCGATGGCCAGCAGCAGGCGGGCCAGCTCCAGCGTCCGCTCCCGCAGCTCGGTCGGATCCTGGGGCACGGTGAGGGCGTGGAGGTCGACGATGCAGAAGACCCCGTCGGCCTCGTCCTGATCGGCCACCCAGTGACGCAGCGCCCCGAGGAGGTTGCCCAACTGCACCGGACCGGTGGGCTTGATGCCGGAGAACACTCGCGTCATGGACGGCGATGGTAGAGGGCGGGTCCTGTCCCGACCGCACCGGATCCGGTGCGGCGTCGCCGATCGGCGATGGGTGGAGCGGCGCGACCGGCCCTGCGGCGCCCCGTATGGTGGGCGGATGCCGTACGAGGTGCAGACATCGGTCTTCGAGGGTCCGTTCGACCTTTTGCTCCACCTCATCCTGCGAGAGCAGGTCGACCTCTACGAGATCTCGCTGGTGGGGATCGTCGATGCCTATCTCGCCGAGATCGAGCGGATGGAGCAACTCGATCTGGAGCTCACCACCGAATTCCTCCTCATCGCCGCCACGCTCGTGGAACTGAAGTGTCGACGCCTGCTGCCCGACGACGGCGATGTCGATCTCGACGACGAGTTCGCCCTGTGGGAGGAGCGTGACGTCCTCATCGCTCGTCTCCTCGACTGCAAGACCTTCAAGGACGCATCGCAGGTGCTGGCCACGCTGTTCGACAACGCTGCGCTGTCCGTGCCGCGTCGGACCGGGCCGGACGAACGCTTCCTCGAGTTGCAGCCCGACCTGCTGGAGGGCATCGACCTCGACGACCTCCGAGCCGCCTTCATGCGGGCCACGACCCCGCGTCCGGTCCCGGTGGTGAGCGTCGAGCACATCCACTCGGTGCGGGTATCGGTGGCCGAAGCGGTGGAGGAGATGGTCGACGAGTTGCCTCGGTTCGGGCGCGTGACCTTCCGTCGACTCACCGAGACCCTGGTCGACCGGCTCGAGGTCGTCGTCCGTTTTCTGGCGGTGTTGGAACTGTTCAAGCAGGGCCTCGTGGAACTCGATCAGCCGCGCGCCTTCGGCGACATCGAGATCATCTGGATGGGGTCCCCGGCGCTCGCCGTCACCGATCTGGCGTCGATCGACACCTACGAGGGTTGAGGAGCGGCCACATGCCCACCGAGTTGGAGCGAGCACTCGAGGCGATGGTGATGGTGGCCGACGTACCGGTCCCGACCGACACCCTTGCCGCGCTGACGGGATTCGACTCCGCGCAGGTCGACGCCGCGTTGACGGCCCTGGCCGAGGAGTACGTGAACCAGGGTCGCGGATTCGAGTTGGTGCGCGTGGCCGGTGGCTGGCGCTACCAGAGCCACCCGGATCAGGCCCCCTACATCGAGCGTTTCGTGCTGGAGGGGCAGTCGGCGCGATTGTCGGCGGCGGCGCTGGAGACATTGGCCATCGTGGCCTACAAGCAACCCATCAGTCGGGCGCAGATCGCATCGATCCGGGGGGTCGGGGTCGAGGGTGTGGTGCGCACCCTCGAGCAGCGCGGCTACATCGGCGAGGTGGCCCGTGATCC
>JBJTGD010000209.1:0-2742 GCA_046093735.1 Acidimicrobiia bacterium
CGACCTACGAGATCATGGATCCGGCGGCCGTCGGTCAGGGCGAGTCGAGGATCGTGCTGGGCAAGCACTCCGGCCGTCACGCCTTCGCCGACACGCTCAAGAAGATGGGCTACGACCTCACCGGTGATGCCCTCAATCAGGTGTTCGCCCGGTTCAAGGAGTTGGCCGACCGCAAGGTCGAGTTGAGCGACGCCGATCTCGAGGCACTGGTGGCCGAGGAGATGGGTGACACGGTGCGCTACGCCTTCTCGTTGGTGTCGATCGACAGCAGTGGCGGCACCAGTTCGACCCCCACGGCGCGCATCGTGCTCGACCACGACGGCGAGAAGCTCGAGGCCAGCGCCGAGGGTGACGGCATGGTCGATGCGGCGTGCAAGGCCATACGTTCGGCCACCGGTGTCGACGGCAACCTCACCGATTACGCCGTCACCTCGGTGACCGGTGGCGTCGACGCCCTGGCCGATGTGGCCCTGCGCTTCGAGTGCGACGGTCTCTCCATGCCGGGGCGCGGCCTGTCCACCGATGTGGTGGAGGCTTCGGCCCGGGCCTTCCTCAACGCCATCAACCGCATCGTCCGGGTGCGCGACAGCGGTGAGGACCCGCGCGCGGTGTCGCGGCCCGGTTCGTTGACCCCCTGAGCGGTGTCGACCCTCGTCGACGAGGCCGACGGCGAATGGGGTCGGGCCACCGCCACGTTCTCGCCGGATCGTCGCTACCGCTATCGCCTCACCCGCCAGTGGTCGACGGGGGACTCGCCGCGGTTCGTCAACTTCGTGATGCTCAACCCCTCGACGGCCGATGCCTTCGCCCTCGATCCGACCAATCGCCGCTGCGGGGGCTTCGCCCGCGACTGGGGATTCGACGGTCTGCTCACCACCAACGTCTTCGCCTGGCGCTCGACCGATCCCCGAGGTCTGCGCAATGCCACCGATCCCGTGGGCCCCGACAACGACACCTTCCTCCTCGACGTCGCCCGACGGGCCGAACTGGTGGTTGCCGCGTGGGGTGTGCATGCTGTCCTGGATGGTCGTGGCGACGCAGTGCGGCGTCTACTGGCCGGAGTCGGCGTCGAGCTCCGTGTCCTGCGCCTCACCAAGGACGGCCATCCCGGTCACCCGCTCTACGTCCCGGCGACGACCTGCGCCATCCCGTGGCCCTAACCTGCAGCGATGTCCAGGGTGGTCGCCGTGCACGGCGCGTTCAACGAACTGTCGGGACCACACGAGCTCCACGAGAAGTGGCTCCCGGCCCTGCGCGACGGACTGTGGCAGGCCGGCGCCCACATCGAGCCCACCGACCTGCGCATCTGCTTCTACGGCGATCTCTTCCGGCGTGATCCTGATGTGGAGAGTGCCGAGGACATCGAGCGCTCGCGTGCCGGGGCCGCTGAATTCCTCGACCAGATGGGCGCCAGTGACTCCGTCACCGCCATCGGGAAGTTCGCGGCGAACGCCGACCGCAACCGCACGCTCGACCTCATCGCCACGATGAATCTGCGGACCGACATCAACGACCTGATCAACGCGCGCTTCGTGGCCACCGTGCACCCCGAGACCAGCGTGCTCATCGCCCACTCGCTCGGCACCGTCGTCGCCTACTCGTGCCTGCTGGCGCATCCGGAATGGGACATCGACACGTTCGTGACGCTCGGTTCGCCACTCGGCGGCGACATGGCGTCGGCGCTGCTCCCGCCCGCCGTCGACGGCCGACTCCCTTTCCCCACGTGTGTGCGTCGGTGGGTCAATGTGCAGGCCGTTGGTGACGTGGTGGCCACACGACTCGACGGGAGGTTCACCGCTCCCGTCGAGGAGCATCTCGTCGACAACGGTCACCGGGCACACGACCCGGTGACGTATCTCAACTCGCGCGAGACCGGCGACGCCGTGGCCCGAGCCCTCGGGCCGCGCTCCACGCCGAGCTCCGCGCCGCGCTGAGCAGCGCTGAGCAGCGCCCATCGATCACCGGACTGCCCGATCAGCGGATCGTCAACTGACCGCCGTCGACGTTGATGGCCTGACCGGTGATCCACGACCCCTGCTCGCTGCACAGGTAGACGACCATGTGGGCGATGTCCTCACCGGTGCCGTGGCGCCGCAGCGGGATGATCTGACGCAGCCGCTCCCAGTGCTCGCCCCGGTCGATGTCGTCGAGTCGACTGGTGTCGACGATGCCCGGACACACGGCGTTCACCCGGATCGAGTTCGGGCCGAGTTCAGCGGCCATCGCTGCGGTGAGCGCGTGGATCGCCGCCTTCGAGGCGCTGTAGGCGGCGGTTCCCGGCCCCGCGATCTTGCCGCCCACACTCGAGATGTTGACGATGGAGCCGGGGGAGTCGACGGCCAGCCAGTGACGGGCGGCGGCCCGGGAGAGGTGGAAGGTGCCGTTGAGATTGACGTCGATCACCTTCTTCCACGCCTCGGGATCGAGGTCCACCACCGGGAACCGGTCCGGACCGCGAGCAGCCCCGGCGTGGTTGATGACGATGTCGAGTCGACCGAACTCGGACAGGGTCGCCGCCACGAGATCGTCGACGGCCACCGGATCGGCGATGTCGCTGACCAAGGGCAGGGCCCGACGCCCGAGGTCGCGGATCTCCTCGGCCACGCTGTCGATGTCGCGCCACTCGGCCGCGCGTTCGTCGGCGGGGTAGTCCTCGGGCCGTCGTCCGGTGCCGGTGAGCACCACGTCGCAGCCGGCCCGGGCCAACTCGACGGCGAGGGGTCGACCGATGGAGCGCATGCG
>JBJTGD010000210.1:0-11749 GCA_046093735.1 Acidimicrobiia bacterium
TGGCCGATGGCCCAGACGTACAGGGCGAGCACACCGACGCCGGTGACCACACCCTGGAAGGCGATGCGCAGGAACCGGGCCCGATCGAGGATGCGCGCCCCGGCCGGTACGGGGCTGCGGTCCATCACGCCGGTGGACGGCGCGTCGAGACCGAGGGCGATGGCGGTGGGACCGTCGGCGATGAGGTTCACCCACAGCACCTGCAGCGGCGTGAACGGCACGGGCTGTCCGATCAGTGACGCGCCGAAGATCGTGGAGATGGCTCCGAACGAGGTGGCCAACTGGAACCGGATGAACTTGAGGATGTTGTCGTAGACCGTCCGGCCGCGACGCACGGCCACGACGATGGTGGCGAAGTTGTCATCGGTGAGCACCATGTCACCGGCTTCCTTGGTGACCTCGGTGCCGGTGATACCCATGGCCACCCCGATGTCCGAACGACGCAACGCGGCGGCGTCGTTCACACCATCGCCGGTCATGGCCACGATCGATCCCTGCGAACGCAGGGCCTCGACCACTCGCACCTTGTGCTCGGGGGCGACGCGGGCACACACGCCGATGTCGGCGACACGCGCCGCCAGTTCGGCGTCGTCCATGGCGTCGAGATCGTCGCCGGTGACGACCTCGCCCCGGATGCCGAGCTGCGCGGCGATGGCCCCGGCGGTGACACCGTGGTCACCGGTGATCATCTTCACGTCGATCCCGGCCTGACGACACACGGCGATGGCATCGCGGGCCTCGGACCGGGGCGGGTCGACGATCCCGGCCAGCGCCTCGAGACACAACCCGTCGATCCACTGGTCCGGATCGGTGACGGTGCCGTCGGCGCCGAGCACCTCGGCGGCGGGCAGGGTGCGTGAGGCGAGGGCCAGCACCCGCATTCCGTGAGCGGCCAGTGCATGGTTTGAATCCCCCAGCGACTGGCGGACCGCAGTGTCGATCGGCGCAATGGAACCGTCAGCCAGTCGGCGGGTGGCCGACCGGGCCAGCAGCACATCGGGTGCACCCTTCACACACACCATGACATCGGAACCCGGATCATCGGGGTCGACACGATGGAACGTGGCCATGAACTTGGTGGCCGAATCGAACGGCACCTCACCGAGTCGGGGCCGCCGGCCGCGCTCGTCGGGCGCCACCAGACCAGCCTTCGCCGCCGCCACCACCAGGGCTGCCTCGGTCGGGTCGCCGATGATGCCGGGCAGGCCCCCGTCGTCGACGAGCACGGCGTCGGAGCACAGCGCCGCCACCAACAGCGGGCCCCGGGCCTCGTCGGTGCGATCGGAACCGTCCTCGGCCACGATGCGGCCCACCGGCGCATAGCCCTCGCCCTCGGCCCGCCACGTGACGCCACCGCAGTCGAGTTCGCGCATCGTCATCTGGTTCATGGTGAGCGTCCCGGTCTTGTCCGAACAGATCACCGACGTGGAACCGAGCGTCTCCACCGAATGGAGGCGCTTGACGATGGCGTTCTCCTTGGCCATCTGGGCGATGCCCACGGCCAAGGTCACGGTGACGACGGCGGGCAGACCCTCGGGGATGGCCGCCACCGCCAGGGCCACGGCTCCCAACATGGCGTCGCGGAACGACCCTTCGATGAACCACTGAGTGATGAACACGACACCAGCAGCGACACCGGCGATGATCGCCAGTCGATGGCTTAGGTGGTCGAGCTGCTTCTCCAGCGGTGTCTTCGACGTCTCGGCCGAGGCCAGCAGGTCGGCCACCCGTCCGATCTCGGTGCGCATCCCGGTGGCTGTCACCACCATCTCGGCCCGACCGCGCACCACGGTCGTGTTCATCCACGCCATGTTGCTGCGATCGCCGATCGCTGCGTCAGCGGCCACATCGGCGTCGGCCTGCTTGTCGACCGGCACCGACTCACCGGTGAGCGACGACTCGTCGATCGAGGTGTTGGCCGTCAGCACGAGGCGTCCGTCGGCCGGCACGCGGTCTCCGGCCTCGAGCAGCACGACGTCGCCTGGTACCAACTCGTCGATGTCGACCTCGTCGGTGACGCCGTCCCGTCGCACCCGAACCCTGGTGACCAACATCCGTTCGAGAGCGGCCAGCGCGTTGGAGGCCTTGGACTGCTGCACGTAGCCGAGCACCGCATTGGCGATGAGCACGATGAAGATGACGACGAGATCCTTGATGTCACCGAGGATCCCGGCCAGCAGACCCGCACCACCGAGCAGGTAGACGATGCCGGTGCGGAACTGGTCGACGAACACCAACCATTTGGGACGCGCCGGAGGTTCGGCCAGCCGGTTCGAGCCGAAGCGTTCACGTCGTTCGACGACGTCGCTGGCGCTCAGCCCCTGCGACGGATCGACTCCGAGGGCTGCCGCAGCGGCACCGGCGTCCAGGGCGCACCATTGCGTGCCGTCGTCATCGGCAGCATCGGTACGAGAGTGGGCAGTGACGGACATGGAACTCTCCGGTCTGATCGCAGTCGGTGTCGCGCCGGGCCGATGGCCCGATGACCGGAGGTCTCTCCCACTCGTGCCCTCCACTCCCCGACATCCGATGGGACGTTCGGTGAGTGGTGGAGGTCCGAGCCGGCGGCACCGGGCTCGGGGACGGATCCCCGTTCCGTGATGACGACACCGCCGTGACGGGATACTCCCCTCACTGCGCCAAGTATGCCTGCTCCGGACCCGGGTGCCGACCCCGGGAGCCGGAAATCAGCCGACGAGGATGGCTCGGACCCGGTCCTCGCAGTCGACCATGGCCAGCACCATGACCTCGTCGCCGGCGTAGAGGGCCACGTCACCGCCGGGCATGACCACCTTGCCCTCGCGCAGGATGGCCACGATCGTCGATTCACGGGGCAGACCCAGATCGGCGATGCGCTTGCCGTTGGCCGGACACGAATCGGCCAACCGGATCTCCGAGAGTCGGGCGGCGTTGTCCCCGAAGGTCATGAGCCGCACGAGGGTGCCCACGGTGACGGCCTCCTCCACCATGGCGGTGAGCAGGTGCGGGGTCGACACCGACCGGTCGACACCCCACGTCTCGTTGAACAGCCACTCGTTGGCGGGATTGTTCACGCGGGCGATGACGCTGGGCACGCTGAACTCCTGCTTGGCCAGCAGTGAGATCACCAGGTTGTCCTCGTCGTCGCCCGTGACGGCCACCACCACGTCGGCCCGTTCCGGTTCGGCGCGGGCGAACTCCGAGACCTCGCACCCGTCGACGTTCAACCAGGTGACACCGGCCGGTTCACCATCGGCCTGGGCCCGGGCCACACGCGCCGGGTCGACCTCGACGATGACGACCTCGTGTCCGAAACGCTGCAGTTCGCCGGCGATGTAGGTGCCGACGTTCCCTCCACCTGCGACCACGATGCGCATCAGTGCGAACCTCCTGCGGTGGGGCCGGCGGACAGATGACGATCGAAGGCGTCGATGGCCTCACCGTCGACGGCCACCCACACGACATCGCCCTCCTGGGCCAGCATCGCCGGTTCGATGACCTGGGCCACACCCAATCGGGTGAGGGCCACGACCCGGGCGGCCCCGGCGGTCTCCATTCCGATGAGCGGGGCGCCGGCCCAACTGCTGGGCACCACCCGCTCCACCAGACACACCTTGGCGCTGGGATCGACCCACTCGACGCCGTCGACGTCGGGTTCGATGCGGCGGAGCACCCGTTCGATGGCCCACCGCACGGTGGCCACCGTGGAGATTCCCAGGCGCTCGTAGATGGCGGCCCGGCGCTGGTCGTAGATGCGGGCGACCACCCGCTCGACCTTGAAGAACTCGTTGGCCGTGCGAGCGATGAGGATGTTGCTGTTGTCGCCGTTGGTCACCGCAGCGAGAGCACCCGCTCGTTCGATGCCCGCAGCACGAAGTCGATCACGATCGAAACCGACACCCACGATGGTGTCACCGGGGAAATCGTCGGGGAGGCGCCTGAACGCCGTGGCCTTGCGATCGATCACCGAGACGGTGTGACCCCGCTCGACGAGTGTGGCGGCGAGTCCCGAACCGACCCGACCGCATCCGACGACGACCACGTGCACGTTGCACCACCTCCGCGTGTCCGTCCGGACCCGAACGCCGATCCTAGGCACCGTGACCGCGGGGGTACACCCACCGCCGTGGTGCCACCTCGGCGCGGATCACTCCGACACGGTCGAACGGGCACGAACGACCCTGACTAGGTTGGCCGTTCCGCAGCCCACCGGAGTGACCATGCCGTTCACCACCACGCCCGCCGATGCCCCCCGTTCCGATCTGTTGGTGATGTTCGGTGCCTCGGGGGATCTGGCCCGCAAGAAGCTATTCCCGGCCCTCTACCGCCTCGAGGCCCGCGGACGTTTGGGGATACCCGTCATCGGTGTGGCGTCGTCGGCCTGGTCCGACGCCGACCTGCGGGTGAACGCCCGGCAGGCACTCCTCGAAGCCGGCGAGGACATCGACGCGGACGTGTTCGCGCGCCTGGCCCGCAACAGGTCCTACGTCGCCGGGAACTACGCCGAGGCGGCGACATTCGAGCGCCTCCGGGAACGGGCCAGCAACTGCGAGCACCCGATCTTCCACCTGGCGGTCCCGCCGTCGTTGTTCGGCACCGTGGCCAACGGCATCGCCTCGGTCGGACTGGACAAGGGCGCGCGCCTGGTCATCGAGAAGCCCTTCGGCCGCGACCACGACTCGGCGGTGGAGTTGAACGAGACGCTGCACGAGCACTTCGCCGAGTCGGCCATCTTCCGCATCGACCACTTCGTGGGCAAGGAGGCGTTGCGCAGCCTGCTGGTCACCCGGTTCGCCAACGCCATCACCGAGCCCATGTGGAACCGCAACGTGGTCGACTCGGTGAAGATCACCATGGCCGAGTCGTTCGGCGTGGAGGATCGCGGCGCCTTCTACGACTCGGTGGGCGCCATGCGCGATGTGGTGCAGAACCACCTGTTGCAGATGGTGGCGCTGCTGGCCATGGAGCAGCCGGTGAACGAGGGATCGAAGGCACTGCGCGACGAGAAGGCGAAGGTGCTCACCGCCACCCGCGCCGTCGATCCAAAGCACTACGTGCGCGGCCAGTACCGCGGCTACCTCGACGTGCCCGGCGTACGCCCCGACTCCGACACCGAGACCTACGCGGCGATGCGACTGGAGATCGACTCACCTCGATGGAGTGGCGTGCCGTTCTTCCTGCGCGCCGGCAAAGCGCTGCACCAGACGGTCACCGAGATGACCATCGAGTTCAAGAGCCCACCGCGGCCGCTGTGGCTCGACGAGCACACGCATTGTCCGCGCAACTCGATGCGCATCGAGGCCAAGCCGCAGAACTTCGCCGCCATCACCTGGCTGCACAAGGAACCAGGCGACACGATGATGCCCCAAGCCATCACGCTCGCTCCCCCACCCGACGAACGCGACGACATCGGACCCGAGCCCTACGAGTTGCTCCTGGAGGAGGCGATGAAGGGGGATCCGACCCTGTTCGCCCGTGAGGACACCGTGCTCGAGCAGTGGCGCATCGTCGACCCGATCCTCACCGACGTGCAACCGGTGGAGGTGTACGAACCGGGTACGTGGGGTCCGCGCTCGGCGTCGATGCTGACCCGCTCGCATCACGGATGGCCGTCGGAACCGCCGGCCTGAGGGAGGTTGACGCCATGAGCAACGAGCCCCTCGTCTACGTGGTGCGCCACGGGCAGACGGAATGGAGCGTCAACGGTCGTCACACCGGTCGCACCGACATCCCACTCACCGCAACCGGTGAGGAACAGGCCCGGGCGGCGGGAGCGGTGCTGGCCGGCGTCGAGTTCGCTGCCGTGTGGACGAGTCCGCTGTCACGGGCCCGTCACACCTGCGAGTTGGCCGGACTGGGCGAGGGAGCCGAGGTGGACGAGGACCTGCGTGAGTGGGACTACGGCGACTACGAGGGGATCACCACCGCCACCATCCGCGACACCGTGCCCGGCTGGACGATCTGGTCGGGCCCGTGGCCCGGCGGGGAGGAACCCGACGAGGTGGCCGCCCGGGCCGACCGGGTCATCGACCGGGCGCTGGCCTCGCCCGGGCCGGTGGCGCTGTTCGCCCACGGCCACATCCTGCGGGTGCTGGTGGCGCGCTGGTGCGAACTCGAACCCCGCGAGGGGCGTCGGTTCCTGCTCGACCCGGCCACGGTGTCGATCCTCGGATGGGAGCACTCCATGCGGGCCGTGGCCCGGTGGAACGCTCGCTGAGTCACCGGCCTCGCAGCCCTCACCTCGGCGACTGCGGCAGCGACGCAGCATCGTAGGCTCGGACCGTGGCCCGATCGACCGATGACCCTCGCTGGCGCCTGCGCCACCCGGTGGTCTCGGGTCTGGCCGTGCTCACCATCGCCATCGGGCTGTTCGCCGGGCTCGATGTGTGGAAGGTCCTGGTCGCCGGCGCCGTGGTTTGGGTGATCCTGCGCATCGGTGTGACCATGCTCGGGGGCCTGGCCCGTCCGATCCCGGAGCCGCCCCCCGAGGGCGAGTTGCGCAAGGTGAAGTTGCACTACCGCTGCGAGATCTGCGGCACCGAGGTGCGCATGACCGTGGCCGCCGACATCGATCCGGAACCACCGCGGCACTGTCAGGACGACATGACGATCCTCACCCCGATCGAGGACCGCTGAACGATCCACAGATGGGGACGAGGTTGGGAGTCGTCACCGGGGGTTCACCCCGACGTCACCGAATCGTCGGAGAGAGGGATCAGCCGGTGAAGACGGGAACCACGGGATCGGGATCCGGCGGAGTCGGATCCGGCGGAGTCGGTTCCGGCTCGGGCTGCAACTCGACCGCTCCGACATCGATCCGGCCGTTGTAGACCCGCACGAACGGGGTGCCGCGCTGGTCGAACCCGTTGCCTTCGAAGTCCGGCACCGTCGCCGGACCGGCGTCGATGGCCGGCGAGCCCGCGGCCGGGAGCATCGTCTTCGTCGGGCCGCCGTTGTCGGCCAGGTCCTCGAGGAGCGGATCGGTGACATCGAACGTGTTGCCCCCGAGGTCGGTGATGGAGGTATCGGTGACCGAACCGATCAACGACGACGAGATCTCGATGGGGAAGTCGGTGGACGCTCCCGCTCCAATGGTATCGATCGCCGAGCCCGACGCCGTGCCGGCGATGATCGAGCCGATGATCGACGATGGCTGCGGGGTCGCGTTGACCTGCCTCACACTCAGCTCGTTGCCGACGCCCGAGCTTGCCGTGTTCCCACTGACCGTCGACTGGATGATCGTGAAGTTCGTATAGCTAGAGGCACCGAAGAAATATCCCTGCGCCCAACCGATGCCGCCCCCGTCATCGGCGGTGTTGCCGGTGATGGTCGACTGGACGATGGTCACCGGCACATCACCCTGGAGTCCGCCACCAAAACTCCCTTGGTTGCCGTAGAAGGTGGAGTTGCGAACGAGAGCGGTGCCGTTCTCGAAACTGGCCCCACCAGCGCCGCCGGTGTTGCCCGTGAAGGTGCTGTTGACGACGGTGACGAGATTGCCGCCGGCGACACTGACGGCGAGTCCACCGCCGTCATCGCCGGCGGTGTTTCCGGAGAAGAACGACCCGGAGATGGTGGCGTCCTGCTCACAGTTGAGATAGAGGCCGCCGCCTGCGCCTGCCGAGGAGGTGTTGTCGGTGAAGGTCGAGTCGGCGATCAACACGGTGATGATTCCTTCGCACCCCATTCCGCCGCCGTAGTAGTAGGCGTAGTTGTTGTCGAAGGTCACGCCGGTGATCGTCAGCGATGCGACACCGCCGCCGCCGTAGACGGCGAGAGCACCTCCCATGTTCGAGTTGCGTGAGCGACAATTCGCCGCACTGCCGCCGACGAACGTGAGTCCACTGACCGAAAGCGCCACATCATTGTCGAGAACGGCGACGAGACCGCAGTTCCCGTCGAAATCGATGGTCAGGGCGCCGGCACCCGGACCGACGATCGACAGTGCCTTAGTGATGGAGACCTGATCGGCATCGCCGGAGAAGGTGATGGTGGTCAGCGACGGTGAGAAGTCGATGACGTCGGCCGTGGCGTCGGCATCGGCCTGCGCGATGGCCCAACTGAGCGAGCCGGGGACGGAGCCCCTGCCGTCATCAGTCGCTTGCGTGACGGTGAAGGTGGCCGCCGCCGCCGGAGCGGCGAAGGCGGTGAGCATGGCGAGCGCGGAACCGCCGGCGAGGGTGGTGGCGGCGCCCACGGCACCGGCCTTGCGCAACGCGCCCGGGCGCGGCGCCGAGGCCTCGACGTCGGCGAGGGAGACGTCGTCGAGTCCGTCGCGAGACATGTTGGTCGGGGTGTCCATGGACCATTCTCCTGCGGTGATGGCATTGAGGTCCTGAGGACTCTAGACGAACCGATCACCGGGGCAGGGAATCGGCGGGCGCCAGCTACCCGGGGGGCGGCAGGAGGAAGGCCGAGTCGGCCAGCGGCGCCCCCGGCTCGACCAGCTCCGGGAAGCGCGTCCCGAACAGGATCGCCACATCGAAGATCTCCTGGACGGCCCCGTCGAAGGTGAGATGGGCGACGTGCTCCCCGGTGACGGTGTCGATCACCCGCACACCGCACTGCAGCTCCTCACGACCCTCGCCGGTGAGCGGCAACCCGTCGAAGACGTGCTCGCGCACCTTGGACAGGCCGATCAGGGCGTACCGACCGGCGAAGGCCAGACCACGGGCGAAGCCCGGCACCCTCGTCACCTCGTCTCGGGCTCCGGTCTCCGGATCCACCACCACCAGTGCGCCGATGCCCGACTCGAGGACCCACAGGCGCCCGTCGTGCCAACGCGGCGAGTGCGGCATTGCCAGCCCGGTGGAGACCGGTGCGCCCGAGGGGACATCGATGACGGCACCGCCGTCGGCCTTGTGCTCGCGCCAGCCGTGCGGCGCGTCGGTCATCCCCAGCACGGTCACGAAGCGGGGCCGGCCATCGACCATGGCCAGTCCGTTGAGGTGACAACGATCCTCGGGCGCCATCGCAGTGATGAAGCCGGGCCGCCAACGGGGGACGAACGAGTGGATGTCGTCGAGCGTGGCCAGGCACGAGAACCTCGTGTTCACCACCCACAGCCCCTCTTCACCCCACGCGAGGTCGTGCACACGGATGTCGCCGGTGAGAAGACGCCGACGCGCCACGAAACACGCATCGTGCGACCCGGGAGGATCGAGCCGGTCACCGAGCGAAGGTTGGTTCCCGAAGACGACCACCTCGCTGCGCAGGCCAACGGCCAACTCTCGACCGTTGTAGGCGATCCCCATGGGCACGGCGAGGTTGCGGTAGTGCGAGTTGAGTCGGTCGGACTCGCAACGGATCAGGAGCAACTTGCTGGCCTGATAGGTGGTGATGGCGAGCGTCGCGCCGAGCTGCTCGAGGAACTGATGCATCGACGGACTGTGACGGGCGGCGAACACTCCCGGATCCTCGACCTTGCGGGCGGTCGCCGGTCCAGCCGGATCAGGCGCAACGGTGCTGGACGGCGATGCCGTCGGGATGGGCTCGATCCGAGGCGCAGCGGCGAAGATCTCACGCGCCCGGGATGCGGCCTGCGCATAGACGTCGGCGTTGCCCACGACCTCGTCGGCATTGCGATGCCACTTCTCGGGGTGAGGCGAGTCGATCGTGTGGCGCGCGTGCGCCAACGGGGCTGCGATCTCGATGTCCCATTCCAACTGGAGGACTGCGCAGAGCCGACGGATCTCGAGATCCGGATCGGCCACGAGACGGTCGTAGGAGGCGATGCACCAGCGATCGGACGGCAGCGCCTCCAGATCATCGAGGAGGACATCGACCGTCGTCGACCACTGTCGGGCCACGATCTCACCGAGTCGTCGTCCCTGCAGTTCACGCCACCCGGGGACCAGCAGGAGCGACCACGGCACACCACTCCAGCCGGGGAGATCGGGATAGGTGACGAACTGACCCGAGCGCCATGCGTCGAGCATGCTGCTGATCGTCTCCCGCGGATCACGGTAGAGGTAGACGAAGCTGGCATCAGGACAGGCGGCGGCGAGGAACGGGACCCGCAGTGCGTTCTTCGGTGTCTTCTCGAGCATCCGAGTCGGCCCGCCGACGGGCCGGGCGCCGGTTCGGTCGCGCAGACGTTTGACGAATCGGTCCTTGAGGAACGCCACCGCACCATCGGTGGCGTCCTCTGCCGTGAGACGGTTCGAGTCCCAACCCTTCGTCGAAGGATTGAGCGACGGGATGTCGTCGATCAGCGCATGGCTCTCGGTTCCGACGCTGAACACGCCCGGCGCCCTTCCGAGGGTCTCGAACAGCAGACTCGAGCCGGACCGGGGCGGACTGACGAGGAAGATCGGGCGATCGATACGCGCCGGACCGGTGATGACGGAGTTCGACACCTGACCGTCAGCGGTACTGCGTGGCCGTGACGATGCCGGCGAGGATGAAGCCGAGTCCGCCCAGCAGCCACCAGTTGCTGAGGGCCCCGGGCAGCACGGCGTCGACGTAATGCAGGAAGATGACGAGCAGCCCGATCAGGAAGAACGCCACCATCGAGATCGGCACCCAGCGCGAACTGGGCGGACGGCCGCTGGCGCCGGGGGGTGTGTAGCGCGTCGAGGGAGCCGGACCGCCGCGCGCGGCATCGGGCGCCTTCTTGCCGGGGCGGCGACCACCGCCACCGGTGCGGCGAGTGGGAGCGGGTTTGTCTCCGGAGGCCATGGCGCGGAGCGTAGTGGTCCCCACCCGCCCGGTAGGGTCGACGTCCGATGGCCGCCCGGATCCTCGTGCTCGACAACTACGACTCGTTCGTGTTCAACCTCGTCCAGTACCTGGGCGAACTGGGCGCCGAGCCGGTCGTGCACCGCTGCGACGAACTCACCATCGACGAGATCGAGGCCCTCGGCATCGACGGCGTGCTGATCAGTCCCGGGCCGGGTCGTCCCGAGGACGCCGGCCTGTCCAACGAGGTCATCGCCACGTTCGCCGGACGCGTCCCCGTGCTGGGGGTCTGCCTGGGACACCAGTGCATCGGTCAGGTCTACGGCGGCGACGTGGTGCGCGCCCCGGAGATCATGCACGGCAAGACGTCACGCATCTCCCACAACGACACCGGGGTGTTCACGGGTCTGCCCGATCCGTTCGAGGCCACCCGCTACCACTCGCTGGTGGTGGAACGGTCCTCGGTGCCCGAGGTGCTCGAGGTCACGGCGTGGACCGAGGACGGCCTGGTCATGGGTCTGCGCCATCGTGAGTTCGACGTCGAGGGTGTGCAGTTCCACCCCGAGTCGATCCTCACCGAGAACGGCCACCGGCTGGTGGCCAACTTCCTCGAACGCTGCGGCTGACACTCAGGGAGCGCAGACGACGGTGACGTTGGATCCCTTGTTGACCATCGAGCCCTGTGCCGGGTTGGTCGACGAGATCTTGTTGGCCCCCACCGAGCACCCCGAACCGGTGAGTCCGGCGCCGGACAGAGCAGCCTGATACTGCGTCCACGTGGTGGTACCCGCCGTGTACGACGGCACCGCCACCTGTTCCGGACCGGTGGAGACGACCATGTTCACGGTCGACCCTCGTGACGCCATCGTGCCCGCCGTCGGCGTGGTCCGGATGACGTTGCCGGCGGCCACGGTGGTCGACGACTGCGACGTGGTGGTGACGGTGAAACCCTTCTGCCCGAGCTGGTTCGACGCCGTCAACTGGCTGAGTCCTGCCACATCGGGAATGGCGATGTCGCCCGGACCGGTGGACACGGTGATGGTCACCACCGAGTTCTTCTGCGCCTTGGCGTTCGCTCCCGGGTTCTGGG
>JBJTGD010000211.1:0-7980 GCA_046093735.1 Acidimicrobiia bacterium
CGTCGGGCCACCCGGCGAAGGGCCGACAGCAGGGGTCGACCGGCGACGAGGATGAACAGGGCACTGAACACGGCCCGGGGCAGGTCGAACCCGAGCGACGAGGTCAGGTGGAAGGCCCAGAAACGTCGCAGGTTGTCGACCAACCCACCCCCGGCGACATACGAGACCGACGTGTCCGATCCGGCCAGCAACGGCCCGAACCACAGGTTCAGCACCAGTCCGTAGGCCAGCGCAGCCACCGCGGCATAGCCCGCCAGCATCCACAGTTCGGCCCGTCCGCGCCACGCCGGGAGGCAGCCGGCGAAGAAACCGATCCATGCTGCGGCGAACATCTGGAACGGCAACCACGGCCCGACGCCTCCGGTGAGCAGGGCCGAGACGAACAGGGTGAGCGCGCCGAGCACGAACCCGAACCCGCGTCCGAGCACCCGTCCGGCGGGGACCAGCAGGAAGAAGACCGGTTCGAACCCGGCCACTCCGCCACTGGGCAACCGGAGCGCGGCGCCACAGGCGGCCAACACACCGAGCAGGGCGATCGCCTTGGCGTCGATGCTGCCGTCGGCCAACTGGGCGATGACGATGCCGAGCACCAACGGCACCAGCACCACCATGAGCCACGGCGCGTCACCGGTGTGGGAGGAGTTCGGTCCCGACGATGCGAACAGCGGCCACCCGAACGCCGCGATCCCGAGGACGAAGGCCACGGCGAGCAGCACCCACGATGCCGGCCGCAACCGGATGGCCCGTGCGTCGGCGCGCGGAGCGAGAGCGGTGGTCACGAGGCCTCGGCCACGGCCAGCGCCGCCACCACCTCGTCGACGGTGAGCCAATCCTGCGGCGCCATGACCTTGGCCACCTGCGGAGCGAACACCGGTGAGTGCACCACCACCTCGCGGGCCGGACCGTCGGCCACGACGTCGCCGTCGGCCAGCACCACACACCGATCGGCGACCGAGGCCACGACCTCGACATCGTGAGTGGCCAGCACGATGGTTCGACCTTCAGCGGCCAACGACGACAGCACGGCGATGAGTCGACGCTTGGCGCCGTAGTCGAGTCCGCGGGTGGGTTCGTCGAGCAGCAGCACCGGAGGGTCGGCGGCCAGCACGATGGCCATGGCCAGACAGAGGCGCTGTCCCTCGGAGAGGTCGCGCGGATGGGCCTGCGGATCGATGCCCTCGACGATGCGATCGAGGACGCGTCTGGTCGTACCCGGCACCACGTCGGCATCGGCATCGGCCGCCGCACACTCGGCGGCCACGGTGTCGTGGTAGAGCAGCACGGCATTGTCCTGGGGCACGAGACCGACGCAGCGGATGGCGTGGCGCGGTTCGAGACGATGGGGCTGTGCGCCATCGACCTCGATGCGACCCGTCACCGGAGTGCGCAGCCCGACGATGTGCTCGAGCAACGTGGACTTCCCTGACCCGTTGCGACCCATCACCGCCACCACCTCACCGGCATGGAGATCGAGGTCGATCGAGCGCAACGCCACGATGGGCCCGTAGGCGGCGCGCAGGCCGCGCACCGAAACGGTGCGCGCGCCGTGCGGCGCCCGCACCGGCGCGAAGGTGGCGGCATCGAGGCCGGCCAGTCGTTTGCGCAACGACTCGGCCCGACGACGGGCATCGCGCACGGTCAGCGGTACCGGTGACCACCCGGCCAGGCGACCGAGCACGGCCACCGGCGGCGCAGTGGCCGAGTCGGGGAGGATCTCGGACGGCAGACCGATGACGACGCGCTGACCGTCACCGGGGATCTCGATGACGCGGTCGGCGAACTGCGCCACCCGTTCGAGGCGGTGCTCGACCACGAGCACCGTGACCCCGAGATCGTGGACGAGGCGGGCCAGCGCCGCCAGCACGTCCTCGGCAGCGGCCGGATCGAGGGCCGAGGTGGGTTCGTCGAGGATGAGGATGCGAGAACCGGCGGCGAGCGCCGCGCCGATGGCCACCCGCTGTTGCTGACCGCCCGACAGCGTCGACAGCGGTCGATCACGCAGGTCGTGCAGGGCCAGCAGGTCGAGCACGTCCTCGATGCGACGCCGCATCACCTCAGGGGCGATGCCGAGGTTCTCCATCGCATAGGCCAGTTCGTCCTCGACGTGATCGGTGACGAATCCGGCAGCCGGATCCTGCCCGACGTACCCGACCACATCGGCCAGTTCACGCGGTGTGTGCCCCGCGGTGTCGCGACCGCCGACGGTGACGGTGCCGGCCACCGATCCACCGGTGAAGCGGGGCACCAGTCCGTTGACGGCACGCAGCAGCGTCGACTTCCCCGAACCGGTGGGGCCCACGATGAGGCACAGCTCGCCCTCGGGGACCTCGAACGACACGTCCGACAGCGTCGGGCGATCTGAACCGGGATAGGTCACGCTCACGCGGTCGAAGCTGATCATGCCGCCACCACCAGTGACGACGCACCGACGAGGGCCGGGGGTGGCGGGGTGAGTCGGGCCGGCAGCACCGCGACGAGCAGACCGAGCACGGCCAGCATCGGCACCATCGGCACCTCCAGCGGAGACACAGAGGGGTGCAATGCCGCCGTCGGCGTGACGATCGATGCGCCGAGAGCGACGAGGCCGGTGAGCACCGTCGACCATTCGGGGGCGCGCCACGGGTCGGGACGGTGGCGCGATCTCCCGGTGGTGCGCGACGAGAGCGCGAAGCCGGCGAGCACCGCGGCCAGTCCCAGCACCACCGCGGGCACACGCAGCACCCCCGGTGCGCCCGCATCGAGCGCGCCGTAGGCGCCGATGGCCACCGCCACCACTCCGAGGAGGAACAACACCGAGACGGTGCGCCGGCGGAACGGCGTCATCGTTCCGGGTCGCCCGTAGCCGCGACCGTCCATGGAGGCGGCCAACGCCACGGCGCGATCCAGCGCGCCCTCCAGCACGGGCATGGCCGAGGCCGCCCACGCCCGCACCCCGCGGTCACGTCGGCCCCGCAATCGACGCGCCTCACGCACGCGTCGAGCCGAGATCACGGCCTGCGGAGCGAACGAAAGAGCCACGGTGACGGCCACCCCGGCCTCGTGCAGCACGGCGGGCAGGGCCCGGAGCGTGCGGTACGGGCTGCACAACGAGGTGGCGGCACCGAAACAGGCGATCACTGCAGCCAGACGGAGTCCCTGGTAGAGCGCCGAGGTCAACGCCTCGGCCGTCACCGGACCACCCAACGCCACACCCGCGGCCCACGACGGCAGCGTCACCTCGGGGATCGTGAACAGGGTGGTGCCGGGCACGCGCACACCGAACACGATCTGGACCACGACGCGGATGGCGATGACGAGCGCGCCGAGCCGCAACGCCGAGGCGAACGAACGCGACCACGGGGCATCGGGACGCCGCCACGCCACCACGAATCCGGCCACGACGATGATGAGACCGTTCAGCACCGGGTTGGTGGTTCGCAACGCGCACGCGGCCAGACACGCGGCCCACACCCACCAGGCCACCGGGTGCAGCAGTCGCGGTTCGGTCGACCTCATGCGCGGGTCCGTGAACGAACGACGGCGCCACCGGCCAGTCCCACCATCACGAGGACCACGATCACCACGGGCACCCACGGACGAGACGACGTCGAGGCGACCACCGGTGCACCGGCAACCTCGATCGACACCGCGTCACCGACGACTGGTCGACCGGCGGCGGCATCGGACGACACCGGTG
The DNA here is from genome assembly GCA_046093735.1 of Acidimicrobiia bacterium. Lineage (GTDB taxonomy): Bacteria > Actinomycetota > Acidimicrobiia > Acidimicrobiales > Acidimicrobilacustridaceae > Acidimicrobilacustris. Next base: position 3,677 of record JBJTGD010000211.1, read on the forward strand.
CATCACCACCGGTGACCACGCCATCGGCGACGTTCCCCGACGGCGAGCCCGAGGGCGCAGCGCCAGCCGCCGATCCTGTCGACGAACCAGCCGATGATCCGGCCGACGACGTGGGCCCGGACGACGCCGTCGACTGCACCGGGAACAGCGAGGGCGAGGGGTCGAGTCGAGGCGGCGGATCGGTGCCGTTGCCGGCGCCCTCCACGAACCGCCACCCCTCGATGTCACCGTCGACCACGCGGCGGGTGAACGGGTTGCCCTTGCCATAGCTCCAGTCACCACTGGTGCCGCTGAAGTAGGCCCAGTAGCGGAACCCCGCGCCACCGCGCTCACCACATCCCGATGACGGGTAGCCGTCGATGGCGCACAGCAATCCGCTCGACGCGTAGCGCGGCACCGCCACGCCGAGCATCGCCGCCCGCCGGGCCAACACCTGCATTCCGGTGGTGCCCCGGGGAACGACGAGACAGGTGGTCGACATCGGTCCCCCGTCACCGGGATCGACGACCACCACGACGCGCACGTCCGTCTCGGCCATCGGTGCGGCACAGGCATCGGCCGGCGCGGCGGCGGCAGGGGCGAGACCGGGGCCGAGCGCGACGCCCAGCGCCAGAACCAGTGCCAGACCCAACGCAACGCCCAGCCCACCGACGACCACTGCCGCCGACGCGCCCACTCGTCCGAGCACGGCAACCGCGCGCCCGCCCATCGAGTGGCGGGGATCGACTGCGGATCGGTGGGTAGGGGTCACGGCACTCGCTGCTGTCGGGCGGGCACGGGACCCACCCCGGCGCGGCCGGTGCGAGCCCTGCTCCCGCAGTCCGTCGACGGGTCGGAGGGGTACATCCGTCGGGGCGGGCAGTCCGGCTCGTGGGGGCCGACCGGTGTGGCCGACGGTCCCACTCACGGTTGCGGGTCAGCGCCGGAGTCACACCGGCTTCCCCCATCGCGACGGGTCAGGTTGTGACGCCCACCCCACCACACCGACCGACGCACGTCAATCACCGCCCCGTAGTCTTGGGGCATGGACCATCAGCCCGATCTCCCCCCCGCTGCGGTGACCGCCGCCGAGACGATCGGCGAGGCCCTCGGTGCCGTGCGTCTGCGGATCGGTCGCACCGTGAGGGACCTGCTGGCTGGCGACGCGCCCGTCGTGCGCGACCTGACCGAGCCGGTGGTCGGCGATCCGGGCCTGTTCGGCCCCGACAGCGTCACCTGGCGCATCCATTCCGACGGCTCGATGCTGGTAGGAGGGATCCGATCCCTGCTGGTGCAGATGCTCCATCCCCTGGCCATGGCCGGCGTGGCCGAGCACTCCGATTATCGCCGTCATCCCGAACGACGACTGGCCCGGACCTCGCAGTACGTGGCCCTGACCACCTTCGGCACGACCGAACAAGCCGATCAGGCCTTCGCCATGGTGGAGCGGGCCCATCGCCATGTGCACGGCATCGCCCCTGACGGTCGCCCCTACTCGGCCAATGATCCGCATCTCATCGCCTGGGTGCACCACGCCGAGGTCGACAGCTTCCTGCGCGCCTACCGCCGTTACGGCGCTGCGACCCTGACCGACGCCGATGCCGATCGCTACGTGGACGAGATGGCGGTGGTGTGCGAGCGACTGGGTGGCGAGACACCGGCCCGGTCGGTGGCCGAGCTCGATGCGTGGATGGACGCCATCCGTCCCGAACTCGGCGGCAACGAGCAGTCACGCGACGCGGCGCGCTGGCTCATGTTGGCGCCACTCCCCTTGGCCACCCGCCCGGCCTACGCCCTCTTGGCGCCCGCGGCGGTGGGACTGCTGCCCGCGTGGATGCGCCGCGAGTTGCGACTGCCGTTGGTCGAGTCACTCGATCCGGTGCTGGTCCGACCGGCGGCCCGCGCCGTTCTGCGCACGGTGTCGTGGGCCATCGAAGGGGCGCTGGCCGAGGACATGGCCACAAGAGCGCCGGCCGCCTGAGGTCAGACGCCGTACCCGCCGTCGACGTCGAGCATCTGGCCCGTGATGAAGTCGGCGCGGTCCGACGCCAGGAAGCACGCCGCCTCGGCGATGTCGACGGCATCCCCGAAACGACGCAACGGGATGTTGCGCATCGTCACGGCGAGGGCCGCGTCGTCGAGATCACCCGAGGCCATGAGTCGCGCCGCCATGCCATCGGTCAACATTCCCGGTCCCACGCAGTTGGCTCGCACCCCGAACCGACCCTCCTCGGCCGCCAGCGCGCGCACGAGCGCCTCGACTGCGCCCTTGGTTCCCGAGGACAGGCCATCGCGCACCGGGTAGCGACGCGTGGCGGCCGTGGTCACGGCCACGATCGATCCGCTCACTACTCGCAGGTGCGCCAGTGCCGGTTGCACCACGTTGAAGAAGGCCACGGCCTCTCCCTCGAGTTGGGTGCGGTAGGTGCCCGGCGACACCCGACTGAGATGCACCTGCTCGACGTGCGGGCCAGCGGCGTGGACCAAGGTGTGGATCCCACCGAACTCGGCCACCGTCCGTTCCACCACCGAGGCGGCGACGTCCTCGTCGACCAGATCGGCGGGGAGGGCCAGCGCCCGTCCACCGGCGCGTTCGACGTCGGCCACCACGGCATCGGCGGCGTCCCGATTGGCGCGATAGGTGGCGACCACATCGCTGCCCCGCTCGGCCAACAGACGACAGATGGCCGCACCGATGCCACCGCTGCCACCGGTGACCAACGCTGCGCCCTGACGCCCTGAGAACTCACCCACATGTGCCCCTTCGTCCGTCACGAACCGTAGTCGGGCGCGCCTCACCCACCGCAGGTGGCCACCGCAGCGGCGTAGGCCGCCGCCAGGCGCGCCTGACCGGCTGCACTCGGATGGATGCCGTCGTAATGGAACGACCCGCCGAACGCAGGATCGGCCTCGGTCGCGTTCACCAGTCCGGTCATGTCGACGAGCCGCAGACGCACAGGATCGCTCTCGACGATCGATCGGATCGCGGCGTTGAGGGCCGACGCTCGGGCCCGCGCGCCCGACACGGGCAATCCCTCGTCGACGGTGACGAGGACCACACACGGCGTGGCCGAGAAGGTGTCGACCATACGGCGCAGGTCGCTCGCCGAACGTGTCGTCTCGATGCGGTACGACACGTCGTTGGTACCCAACTCGATGACGGCCACGGCAGGAGGTGGAACCGCCAGTTCGTCGGCGGCGTCCTGCAACTCGGACACGACATAACCGGGTCGGCCCTCGATCACGACGGCGTACCGGCCGACGAAGGCAGCCAACAGTTGGTCGCGCCCCTCGTTGGTGATCGAGTCGCCCACCACCACCAGCCGGTCGGTGGCCGTGCCGGCTCGGGTGCGGAAACCACTGTCGATGCGGCGGCCCGCCGTTCCCGGTGCCATCGCCGCGTCGGAGCCGACGGCGTTCGTCGACGTCGACGTGGACGTCGACGAGCACGAGGCGACCGCCGGAACGAGGAGCACTGCCATCAGCAACGAGATCACCCGGGTGCGTCGGATCGATCGGTGTCGGCATCGCACACGCATGACCCCGAGGCTAGGGAGGCCCGGGCGGGGACGAGCGGTCGGTAGCATCCGCGTCGTCGTGACCTCCTCGCCCGCACCCGCTGCCGTTCCCCTCCGGTCACGGCTGGCCGTGACGGTGGGGCGACTGGTGGCCGGCGCGTCGCGACTGGTGCGGTTGGGCACCGGTTCGGTGATCGGAGGCAGGGTGGCACTGCGGGTGGACCCGCACCTGCTCGAGCACCTCACTGCGGATCGCGACGTCGTGCTGGTGAGCGCCACCAATGGCAAGACCACCACCACCCGCCTGCTGACCGCCGCACTGTCGAACGATCGGCGAGTGGTGTCGAACTGGCTCGGTGCCAACATGACCCCCGGCATCGTCGCCGCACTGAGCGAGGCCGACGACGGGGAACGGACCGCGGCGCTCGAGGTCGACGAGCGCTGGCTCGGTCGGGTGCTCACCGACACCGACGCACGCACGGTCGTGCTGTCGAACCTGAGCCGTGATCAGCTCGATCGCACCCAGGAGGTGCGCGACCTCGCCGCCCAGTGGCGCGCCACCCTCGAGGGCCATCGGTCGACCACGGTGGTGGCCAACGCCGACGATCCACTGGTGGCGTGGGCGGCCATGGTCGCCGATGAGGTCGTGTGGGTGGCCGCCGGACCGGGCTGGACCGGCGACGCCACCGGGTGTCCCGCCTGCGGGGGTCGCATCGACATCGAGGAGGACGACTGGCACTGCACCTCCTGCGCGTTGCGTCGGCCGACCCCCACCGTCACCGTCGATGACGACGCGATCCTGTTCGA
>JBJTGD010000212.1:0-3222 GCA_046093735.1 Acidimicrobiia bacterium
GGGCCGCAGTGCTCTACGTCCCCTTGGCCGCCCGGGCCCTGCGGGAGGGACGAGCCGCTCCGGTGTGAGTCGGCCCCGGTCTCGACCTCGACCACAGGTCCAGATCGAGGGTTTCCGATAGCGTGCGGCTCATGCAACTGCCTGATGATCTGCGCTATTCGTCCGATCACGAGTGGGTGCGCATCGAGGGTGGACGGTTGCGACTCGGCATCACCGACTACGCCCAAGACGCGCTCGGAGATGTCGTCTATGTGGAGATCCCCTCGGTCGGGACCGCGGTCCAGGCCAATGCCAAGGTGAGCGAGGTCGAGTCGACCAAGAGCGTGTCCGACAGCTACGCGCCCGTGGCCGGAACGATCGTCGAAGTGAATGCATCACTCGGTGACGCGCCCGAGGCGCTCAACGACGACCCGTACGGTGCCGGCTGGATCTGCATCCTCGAACCCGACGATCCGGCGGCCGTGTCCGAACTCCTTGACGTCGAGTCCTACCGGCGGTTGATCGAAGGCGAGTGATGGCGGGGGAGGGGTTCTGCAACAACTGCGGCCATCGCAATCAGCTGGGGTCGAGCTTCTGCTCCTCGTGCGGCGCGGTGCTCCAGTCCCTCGCCCCGGATCACACCACCATCACCTTCCACCCGATCGAGCCGGTCGACCCGCTGGCCGACGACGTCCCGGTGGTGGCGGAGAACCTGCTGGCCGACACCGCTCTGCTCGTCGTGCGGCGCGGACCGAAGGCCGGTTCACGTTTTGCGCTCGATCGCGATGTCGTCACTGCGGGGCGCCACCCCGACTCCGACATCTTCCTCGACGACATCACCGTGTCACGACGCCATGCCGAACTGCGTCGCGTCGCCGACGGTACGTGGTTGGCCTGTGACACGGGTTCGTTGAACGGGACGTACCTGAACGGTCGTCGCGTCGATACCGCCATCCTCGCCAATGGTGACGAGTTGCAGGTCGGCAAGTTCAAATTGGTCTTCCTCGTCGGTTCCGAGTGATGGCCGAATCACACCTGTCGATCGGCGAGGTCCTGACGCTGCTGCAGAGCGAGTTCCCCGACGTCACCATCTCGAAGATCCGTTTCCTCGAGAGTCAGGGACTCCTGGTGCCCGAGCGGACGCCCTCCGGCTATCGCAAGTTCCGCCAGGCCGACATCGAGCAGTTGCGGTGGATCCTCACCCAGCAGCGCGACCACTTCCTCCCTCTGCGGGTCATCAAGGAGCGGATCGACTCCGGCAACCTGATCAGCGGTCCGGCCGATGGTGTGCTTCCCTTCGACGGGGGAGTTGTCACCGAACCCGATGTCGATCCGTCGCCCGGAGGACGGCCGGCGCCGACCAACGATCTGGCCGAAGCACCTCCGCCGCGAGCGAAACGGGGTCATCCGACGCGACAGGGGGAGTCCTCGCCCCGTCCGAAAGCAGCCCCGGCTCGCCCGGCCGCGGTGTCGGACGACCGCACGGCGCTGACCCGAGCCGAGTTGGGCCAGTTGAGCGGCCTCGACGAGTCGGCCGTCGAGGAACTCGAGGAGTACGGACTGGTGACCGCAGTGCTGCTCGGCGACGTGGCCTGTTTCGACGAGGACGATCTCGTGGTGGCCCGGCTGGCCGCCGGGTTCGGCCGGTACGGGATCGAGCCCCGTCACTTGCGGATGTTCAAGGTGTCGGCCGAGCGCGAGGCCGGCCTGTTCGAACAGCTGATCATGCCGCTGCTCAAGCAGCGTCGATCGGCGGCCCGCGACGAGGCGGTCGAGATGCTCGAGGACCTCGCCGAACTGGCCGACGACCTCCGGGCGGTGATGGTCCGCAGCGCCCTGCGCGGCTACCTGGGCACGGCCTGATCGACCGGGTCCACCGGTAGGCTCGGCGGGTGGCCGAGGTCGAACTGCTCGCACTCCGGGACGATCTTCCTCTGGGAGGACCGGTCCTGTGGCTCCGGGAGGTCGGAGGGCGCCGAGTGCTGGCCATCACCATCGGCGCACGTGAGGCCGAGTCCATCGGTTGGGCGCTCGAGGGGATCGAGTTCCCCCGTCCGATGACCCACGATCTACTGGCCACGGTCGTGGCCGATCTGGGCGCCACCCTCACCGAGGTTCGGATCACCCACGTCGATGCCGGCACCTTCTTCGCCGAGTTGGTGATGGACCGCGCCGGCGAGACCCTGCGGATCTCGGCCCGGCCCTCGGACGCCATCGCCCTCGCCGTGCGAGTCGGCGCCCCACTGGCAGCTGAGGACTCCGTGCTGGTCGACGCCGGCATCGAGGTGGAGGAGGACGAGGGCGAGGGTGTGGACGAGGGGGAGATGGTCGAGCAGTTCCGGGAGTTCCTCGATGCCGTCCAGCCCGAGGATTTCGCGCCCTGACGGGCCGGAGGCGTTCCGGCGCCTCAACCGTTGACGGCGCGCGGCCGCGCCGGTACCGTTCCGCTCCCTACACGCGTGGAGTTTCACCGTTGTCATTCGGACGGCGTGTGAGCTGACGGGTGCGAGCGCTGGCGAACGGAGCGAGCATGTCCGAGATGTCGACGACAACGCGATCGAGGGTGGCGCGTCAGGCCCGCCGGTCGGCTTCGTCCACCGATGAGGGATTCAGTGGCGCCGCGGCGGCCGAGATCGCCGACATCACCTACCGGCAACTCGACTACTGGACCCGCACCGGTCTCGTGGCCCCTTCTCTCGGGGCCGCCAACGGATCCGGGAGTCGGCGCCGCTACAGCTACACCGATCTGCTCGAACTGCGCGTGATCAAGTCGCTCCTCGACGCCGGGATCCGGCTCGAGAACGTGCGGGAGGCGTTCATCTACCTCCGCGAGGTGCTGGGTCAGGAGATCACCTCGGCCAGCCTCGTCATCCAGGGCTCCTCCTCGGTGATCGTGCGCGACGACGGTGAACTGGTCGATCTCGTCCGACGAGGACAGGGCGTGCTCAACATCCTCCCGCTCGATGGGTTGCGCGACGAGATGGACGCTCGTCTTCAGGAGCTCCGTCCCGGGCACACTTCTCCGCCCACGACCTCCGGGACGGTGGCTGACGTCGGCTGAACTCGCAGGAACGGCCGTGGCGTCGTGCACCTGAATCGTTGCCGGACGACAGCGTCGGACCATCGGCGAGTCCCACCACCGATCCACTGTCGGCCGGCCGATAGGGTCGGATCGTGACCGAACGGTTGTCTCCTCTCGATGCCGTGCATCGCGCCGCCGGAGCGAAGATCGTGGAGTTCGGC
>JBJTGD010000213.1:0-11257 GCA_046093735.1 Acidimicrobiia bacterium
GTGTGGCGGGTGGTGTGGTCAGGCGGGCGGTGGCCGTTGCGGCGGAGGTCGCGGCGGGAGTGCCCGCAGAGGCGCCGAGCATGGACTTCGACAGGGCGGGTTGCAGTACCAACTGACGGATCGCGTCACGGATGTCGATCTCGTTGGGCAGCGATCCTGCGAACGGTTTGATGGCGGCGCCGGCCTCGGCGAGGAGCGCGCGATATGCCGGCACGCCGGCCGGGTCCGGGCCGAAGTGCGTCCATGTCGCGCGCCACGAGCGGCGGAACGACACGAGGGCCCGGTCCAGGGCGACGGCGTTGTCCATGTCGAGCGTGGACGACTCGGTGAGGAGCACACCGAGGGTGGCGTCGATCTCCGCCGGGGCCATGACTGGAGCGAGGTTGACGCTCTCGAAGGCGATCGACGTCACCGGCGACAGTTCGGGGAGCGGTGAGTCGGCGGGAATCGTGCCGATCTGCCTGTCGATGAGCGTCCACAGCCCGGCACCACCCACGGTGTCGATCACGAGGTGGATGCGCGGGGCGTTCACCGGGTTCTCGACGCGATGTCGACTCCACGTGTCGAAGATCCAGCACTCCCCCCGACCCATGTGCACCGACATGTCCCCGACCCAGAACCGGACGGCCGGGTCGGTCGTCACCGGGATGTGCACGCGCAGGTGGTCCCACCAGTAGCGGTTGATGTCCACATGGGCTGTCACTTCGGACTCGATGTCGATGCGCATGAGTCGGGTCCGACCGATGGGGCATCCGAGCGCGGTCAGACCGCCGAGGACATTGGTGATGGCGGGCAACGCCTGGAGCACCGGTGTCGGGCGCATCGCACCATCGACTCCCTGATCGGTCGGTGTACCGCCGACGGTGACCAGTGGGAGTGCGCTGTTCCCGGCCATCCCCTCCGGATGGGGCTGCCACAGGCTCTCGGGCAGTGCGGCGACCTCGGCCTCGATGGCATCGACGTCGAAAGTGATGGGAAGCCGGACGAAGGGAACATCTAGGCGCATGGCGGGATCTCTCGAAGGATCGGTTCAGTGGGCGCTCGGTGCCAGCGCCGTCCACGTGGTGTCGCCGCTCAGGAATCCCTCGTCGACCACGATGATGTTGCGAAGTTCATCGGCCGTGGGTTCGATCAGATCGGGGCAGATCATTCCCGGGAGGGTAGAGACCTCGTAGATCTCTTCCACCGATCCGGTGAAGGTGAACTGCGCCAACGGCGCACCGGTCACGGTGTCGACCACCCAGACACCACATTCCAACGAATCGGCACGTTGTGCGATCGGAGCATTGAGCGCGAGCGAGGACCTGCCCTTCGACAGCCCCACGAACGCGAGATCGCCGGCGAACGACAACCCGCGGGTGAAGCCCGGGAGGGTGGCCACCGTCGTGACTTCACCCGAGTCCACGTCGATCTTGCACAGACCACCGGTGCCCGACTGGAGGAACCAGAGCTTCCCCTTGTGCCATCGGGGCGAGTGGGGGAACCACAGGCCGCTGGCGATGGTGGCGCCGGTCTCGACGTCGATGATCGCACCCTCGGGTTCGGTCTGACCCCTCCAACCCTCGGCGGTGTCGGTCTGGGCCAGGACGCTGACGTACTTCGGACGCCCTTCGACCATGGCCAGGCCGTTGAGGTGGCACCGGTCATCGGCAGCGAGGGCGGTGACGAAGGGGGGCCGCCACTTGGGGAGGAAGCTCGATCCGGGCTCGAAGTTCACGAGACAGGAGAAACGGGTCGAGACAGCCCATAGGACGCCATCGCCATCGAAGGCGAGATCGTGGATGTTGATGTCGCCACTGATGTGACATTGATGAGGAACGAAGCAGGCATCGGTCCGGCCGGTGGGATCGACGGTCTTGGCAGCCGACGGATGGTTGTTGAAGCCCCACACCTCGGCCGCGGTGCCGAGAGCCAATGATGACTTGTAGAGGGCCAACCCCATGGGCCGATCAAAGACTCGGGTATGGGTGTTGACCAGATCACCACCGTTGCGCAGGAACGCAACGATGCCCGACTGGTGCGACGTGACCGCCACCGTCACTCCGGCGTGATCGAGCACCCGGGCGAAGTTCGGCGTCGCCGAGCTGCGCAACGCCTCCGGTCCGAGGTCATCAGGGTCTCGCTGCGTCCCCGTGGGCCCTGCAGCGCCATCGGGGGGCACGACGAACGGTGTCTCGGCTGCCATGAGGAGTCCTTGGTCGGTGGGGGCGCTCACACGCCGGGGTCGTGCTTCGCAGTCTGCCCCATCGTGGTGCGTGGCTCCGATCCTCGCCGTATCGGGCAGACGGTGTGCGAGGCTGCGGACATGGGCGACACCCTGTGGGAACTCGTCGAATCCACGGCCGACGCCCACCCGGACCGGGTGGTGGCGGCCGATGATCACGGACGCCAACTGACGACGGCGGGTCTTCGCCGTGCCGCCGACGTGACGGCGGCCGGCCTGGGCGAACTCGGGATGGGCCCCGGGTCGGTGGTGTCGTGGCAATTGCCCACCACCCTCGAGGCCGCAGTGATGCTGGTGGCCTGCGCCCGGCTCGGCGCCGTCCAGAACCCGATCATCCCGTTGTTGCGCGAGCGCGAGATCGCCCACATCACCGCGCAGGTGGGCACCGATCTGTTCATCGCACCGACGATGTGGCGAGGGTTCGATCACGCAGAGATGGCCGACGCGCTCGGACTGCGCTCGTGGACCACCGACTACGAGTCGCCCGTCGACGGCCGCACGCCGATGCGTCTGCCCGTCGACGATCCGGCCGTGCTCCCGACGCCACCCGCCGACGCCGACGATTGTCGGTGGGTGTACTTCTCGTCCGGCACCACTGCCGCTCCGAAGGGTGTGCGCCACAGCGACCGCTCGGCCGTGGCCTCGGCCGGTTCGCTGTCGGAACGGCTGGGGTTCGGTCCGGACGACGTGTACCCGATCGCCTGGCCTTTCACTCACATCGGTGGCATCGCCATGTTGGTCACGGCGTTGCGAACCGGTGTGCGACTCGTGCTGTTCGATGTGTTCGACCCGGTGGCCACCGCCGACCGGATGGCGGTCCACTCGCCGACGATGTTCGGGTCGGCCCAACCGTTCTTCCGTGCTTTCCTCGATGCACAGGCCCGGCACGGTGACGCGCCTCTCTACCCCCGGGTGCGCGGTGCCGCCGGTGGCGGCGCGCCGATACCGGGTGAGATCAACCGCGAACTGGTCGAGGTGTTCGGCATCCCGGGGGTGTGTGGTGCCTACGGATTGACCGAGTTCCCCAATGCCACGTGTGAGTGGTTCGACGCCGATGAGGTGGGCACGACGGTGGGCCCGGCCGGTCCCGGGGTCGAAGCCCGGGTCGCCAGTGGCGAGTTGCAGTTGCGGGGCGACCAGTGCTGTCTCGGCTACATGGATCCGTCGCTCGACGCCGAGCTGTTCACCGATGACGGTTGGTTGCGCACCGGCGATCTCGCCGCCATCGATCCCGACGGACGCATCCGCATCGTCGGTCGTCTCAAGGATGTCGTCATCCGCAACGCCGAGAACATCTCGTGCACCGAGGTGGAGGAAGCGGTGCTGTTCCATCCGTCGGTGGCCGATGTGGCCGTGATCGGTCTCCCCGATCCCCGCACCGGCGAGCGCGTGTGTGCTGCGGTGGTACCCGAGGCGGGTGCGAGAGTCGACGTCGCAGCATTGGCCGCGCACTGTCGCGAACGGGGCCTGGCCATCTACAAGTGCCCGGAACAGGTCGTGCTCGTCACTGCGATCCCTCGCAATCCGATGGGCAAGATCCAGAAGGATGCCGTGCGTCGAGAGGTGCTCTCGATCCTCGGCGCCTGACCTGCTGACTCAGGATCGCGGGAGACCGAGGACACGCTGGGCCACGATCGAGCGCTGGATCTGACTGGTTCCCCCGAAGATGCTGGCCGCCCGTCCCCACAGGTAGCGACCGAGTATTCCCGGATCACCGTCGAGCACCGCCGCCCGGTCCGACGAAGCCTCGAGGCCGTGCAGAAGCTGGTCGACCTTGGTCATCAGCAACTTGTCGATCGAACCGCGCGATGCCTCGAAGGTCCCGGCCCGTCGGGCCGTGAGAGTGGTGGCCACGGTGGCATCGAGGGCTTCGAGCCAAGCGGCGACTCGTCCGGCATCATCGGGATCGGTCGTCGGCTGCCTCACCAACTGGCCGAGATCGGAGCGGAAGCGGGCGATCCATCCGATGTCGGCCGGCCCTCGCTCCACGGCCAACATCGACATGGCGATCGCCCAGCCCTGCCCTTCGTCGCCGAGGAGCGCAGTGCGCGGAATGCGCGCGCCGTCGAACGACACTTCGGCGAACTCGTCCGAGCCCCATGCCGTCACGATCGTCGTCACCTCCACGCCGGGAGTGTCGACAGGAACGAGTAGCACCGACAGTCCACGATGGCGGTCGGGGGAGGTCCGGCACAGCAACAGGATCATGTCGGCCTGTGCCGCCTCACTCGTCCAGATCTTCCGACCGTCGATCACCCAGTGATCTCCGTCGGCCACGGCGCGGGTGCGCAACGCAGCGAGGTCGGAGCCGGCGCTCGGCTCACTGAAGCCCTGACACCACCGCACCGATCCATCGAGCATCCACCGCAGATGGGCCCGGTGCTCCTCGATCGTTCCGAACTCGGCCAAGGCATGGGCGAGGTGGGCGATCGCCGGGGGTGGCGGGAAGCCGCCGTCGCCGAGTCGTTCGGAGAGGATCGCCTCGCAGGTCACGGGGCGACCGCCACCCCCGACGGCGGTGGGGAGCGACACGCCGACGAATCCTCCTGCTGCCAGACGCCGATGCCAGTCGTCGCGCGCCGGAATCGACCCGAGGAACTCATCGAGCCGGGAGCGGAACGCCGCCTCGGTGGTGTCGTCGCGCAGGTCGTAGCCGTCAACGGCGGCGAGGCCGGAGGGTGAAGTGGCCAGTGGTCGGCGCAGCGGGTGGGTGGCCGGCGGTTCGGTGACCGCACGCGACACCAGGGCGCGTCGCAGCCGCACCGCTGCCAGGTGCTCCCATGTGTGGCCCAGTCCACCGAGCACCTGCACCGCCGCCTCGCAGGCACCCACACCGGCTTCGTCGGCCACGAGTTTGGCCCTCGCTGCGCTGGCTCGGGCGTCCTCGGTGCCGTGGTCGAGTCGCCACGCGGCGGCCCACAGCGCGTTGCGCGCCGCGCACAGATCGACCCAGGCGTCGGCCAACAGATGCTGCACCGCTTGGAACGAACCGATGGGGGCATCGAACTGCTGGCGTTGGCGGGCGTGGTCGACGGCATCGAGTACGGCAGCGGTGCCCACTCCGACGAGATCGGCACCGAACAGGACCCGGGCGATGGCATCGAACTGGTCACCGTCGGTGCGACGGATCGACACGAGGTCGTCGGTGCCGCAGCGTGCGGCCACCCGACTGCGATCAGCGGTGAGCACTTCCTCGGTGGCATCGACACTGTGGACATGCCCGGCGTGCACGAAGACCACGCAGTCGGCACCGAGCGCGTCGACGGCCACTCGTCCGTCGAGTGACGCCACCGCTCGTCGCTCGGTCGGTCCCAGCAGTTCACCGGCCAGAGCGGCTCCCACGAACGGGGTGGCGCTGAGTGACGCGCCGAACTCCTCGGCGCACACGACGAGATCGAGGATCGATCCCCCGTCGGCGCGCAGTCCCGACAGGCCGCTGTCGAGCAGCGCATTCCACGCCCGATCGACGTCACCGGCCGGAGGCAGATCGGCGATCGTGCGGGTACCCAGATCGCGCGCCACGGTGCGGGCGAGTGCCTGCAGCGCCAGCTGGTCCTCGCCGAGCGCAGCGCGCATCACCGATCTCCTGTAATCAGAGCCGACCGTCGGTGCGCAGATCCTCGGGGACCCAGATCGGGTTCCGTCGCTCCTTGAACGCCTCGAACCCCTCGACCGCCTCGGACCCGTACAACGACTCGTCCATCGACATGCGATCGAAGATCTCGTACTGACGGTTGATCTCGCGCTTCACCGTCGACCGCGCGCCCGGTGCGCCCCGAGCGATCTGACGGGCGATCTCGATCGCTTCGTCGAGTTCGGCCCCCGGAGCGACGACACGGGTGATCATCCCCCACGACTCGGCGGTGGCGGCATCGACGGTTCGGCCCGTGAGCAGCATGTCGCGGGCGCGGGGGATGCCGATCTGTCCCGGCAGGATCGCCGCATAGCCGGTGTCGGCGATGCCCCGGAAGATCTCCGGAGCGCGGAACGTGGCCGTCGACGAGGCCACGGCGACGTCCGAGAGCATGGCGATGACCAAGCCGCCGCCCTGACAGATGCCGTTCACCGCTGACACCACCGGCTTGGGGGAGTGGCGAATGGCATCGAACGGCGTGGTGTCCATGTGCAACAGACGGGCCAGGTCGGCCCAGGAGTCCTCTTGATCGCCGCCGAGGTCGCCGCCGGGGATGAAGACGTCGCCGGTTCCGGTCAGGACCAATGCGGCCAGGTCATCGGAGCGATTGACGAGGTCGACGGCGTAGCGCACCCCGAAGTACATCGCCGGAGTCATGGCATTGCGGCGGTGGGGTCGATCCACGGTGAGCACGGCGGTCGACCCCCGACGTTCGAGGCGCAGGAACTGGGTGCCGCACCAGTCGCCCTCCGGTGGACGATTCGGGAAGTCCATGGCCCAACCGTAGTGGGGTCGGCGCTCGTGATCGCCGGTCGTATCTTGCCGGTATGGGATCGCAGCCGAAGCTGTTCGACGAGTCGATCGAGGGGCCCGGGCTCGACGTGATCCTCGCACGGGGTGCGCTCGACGGCGCAGCCGCCGATGCCGCCTTCGCCGCGCTCCGCGACGAGATCCCGTGGCGGCAGGAGCACCTGCGCATGTTCGGATCGGTCATCCCCGTTCCCCGTCTCGAGGCGTGGATCGCCGATGACGGACTCGAGTACACGTACTCGGGGATCGCCCACACACCGCAGCCATGGACACCGACGGTCGTGGCCATGCGTGAACTGTGTGATCGACTGGCCGGGGCTTCGTTCAACTCAGTGTTGTGCAACCTCTACCGCGATGGGAACGACGGTGTGGACTGGCACGCCGATGACGAGCGCGAGTTCGGTCCCCATCCCGTGATCGCCTCAGTGAGTCTCGGCGCCACCCGTCGTTTCGACTTCCGACGCGTCGACGACCATTCCGTTCGCACCGGTGTCGACCTACACCACGGAGATGTGGTCATCATGCGAGGCATGACGCAGGAGTTGTGGCGTCACCGCGTGCCGAAGACGCGCCGACCGGTTGGCGAGCGCATCAACCTCACTTTCCGTACCGTGCTGCGCGACTGATCGTCAGCGGAACAGTTCCAGTGCCGACCGCAGCCATGCGTGTGTCCGGTGCGCGACCTTCGCCCCCGTCTCGGCGGGGGTGAGTAGAACATCCGGGTGGCGTACCTGATACCTCCGCCACAGCGCAGCGTTGAGGACGGTGGACCCCACCACCAGTCGGCCGGCGAGGTAACGCCAGGCCAGCGTCGCCAATGAGATCCCGAGGATGCCGTAGGTCTCGGTCTTGGAGGTCACCGACGGCGCGATCCACAGCACGGTGAGGAGGTGCATCATCTGGAATCCGATGGCAGTGATCACGGCGCCGGGCAACAGCGCCCATGCCGGAGCATCCCGATGCGGCAGCTTGGCCATCAGCCACCAGACCGAGAGCAACGGGATCAACAGCCAGGCGATCGTCAGCGCCACTCCCGGTGTCGGCGACGCCGCGCGGAGTCGGGCGATCCCTGAGGTCAGCACCGACGTCACCGTGAAGTAGGCGATGAACAACAGTCCGGCACTCGTCGCTCGGGGCTTCACTCTCGGCATCTGCCATGCCAGACAGATGGCGGTGACGAGCGTCTTGACCATCGAACGGGCTGCGACGACGAGGGCGTAACCGGAGACGATCAGGATCGTCCACTTCTCCCCGGTCGACAGCGAACTGGTGTTGAGCACCCCTTTGGCCAGCATCACCAATGCCAGCAGTTGACGTCCCCGAGTGTCGATCCTCCGAAGGAGCGACGCGTGGGCCGACCTACTATCGGAACGTGATCCGCCAGTCCATCGATCCCGATGCCCTTGCGCCCGCCTACGCCGCGGCCCATCCGTTCCCCCATGCCGTGATCGACGACTTCCTCGAGCCCGACATCGCTGGTCGCCTGGCCGACTATCTGGCGAGCGTCGACGTGAGCGAGTGGCCGCGCGACGATCATCCCGATCAGGTGAACAAGCGGTGGATGCCCGATCCCGATCGCCTCGAACCCGTGGCCGCCGATGCCTTGCGCTACTTCAACTCGCCAGCTGCGCTCGAGTTCTTCGAGCGACTCACCGGGATCGGGCCGCTCATCGCCGATGACGGATACCTCGGCGGCGGTGTCCATATCAGTGGGCCTGGCGGTCGTCTCGGTGTGCATTGCGACTTCAACATCCACCCCGATCTGGGGATCCATCGTCGACTCAACGCGTTGCTGTTCCTCAACCGCGACTGGGACCCGGCGTGGAACGGACAGTTGGAGTTGTACGACGAGTCGCTCACCGAGCCGGTGTCCTTGATCGATCCCGGATTCAACCGACTGGTCATCTTCTCGGTCACCGATCGGGCCTTCCACGGCGTGCCCAAGCGGATCAATTGTCCCGATGATCGTCGTCGGTGCTCTCTCG
Organism: Acidimicrobiia bacterium; assembly: GCA_046093735.1. GTDB lineage: Bacteria > Actinomycetota > Acidimicrobiia > Acidimicrobiales > Acidimicrobilacustridaceae > Acidimicrobilacustris. Next base: position 8,654 of record JBJTGD010000213.1, read on the forward strand.
CGCTCTACTACTACACGGCCGAGCGACCGGAGGACGAGAAGGGCCCGTTCCACTGGGCCAGTTGGCAGCGCACCGGTCCCGACCGCGACGAGGAATGACCGGGCGGTCTCAGTCGAACAGCAACGGGAGATGATCGAGCTTCCGGACGAAGATCGATCGTCGATACGACGGCGCAAGGTCCGGGTCGAGTCGGAAGCCGCCCGTGCCGGCCAGCAACGCGGCCAGTGCCGAGCGCGTCTCCAGTCGGGCCAGCGGCGCACCGATACAGAAGTGGAGCCCGCGTCCGAAGGCGAAGTGCGAGCGCAGCGCCGCCCGCTCGGGATCGAAGTCGTCGGGTCGGTCGAAGTAGTCCGCGTCGAGGTTGGCGGCTGCCCACAGCAGCAGCACTCGGGAACCCGCTGGGATCGACACCCCTCCGAGTTCGGTGTCGACCGGCGTCGATCGGTAGTGGAAGCGGAACGGTCCATCGAGGCGGAGCATCTCCTCGATGAAGCGATCCAGATTCGCAGGGTCGGCGCGCAGTGCATCCTGTCGGTCACGATCCTGCGCCAGTTGCAGCGACGCCCGACCGATGAGGCTGGTGGTCGTCTCGGTGCCGGCCCCGAGCAACTGCACCAGCATCCCGATGCTCTCGTCGATGGTGAGCTCACCGGCACCGATCGACGCAGTGAGTGCGTCGCAAGCGGTGGTCCCGTCGCCGGGAACCCAGGCGCGCAGCAGTTCGGTCAGGTACACGTTCACGCGGTTCGAGGCCTCGGCGCCCGCCACCATGTCGGCGATGCCGAGCACGCCGGCCAACAGATCGTTCGACTTGAGCACCGACGGGGCCAGTTCCGGTACATCGTCGGCGGGGATGCCGACCATGGCGGCGATCACCTGCACCGGCAGCGGTTCGGCGAGACCCGTGGCCACGTCACCTCGGCCGGTCTCGGCGAGGGCAGCGACGAGTCGCGCGCTCCACTGATCGACGAATGGGGCGATCCGTTCCACCGCCGCCGGGCTGAACACCGGCTGCAGGAGACGTCGGTGCGCGGTGTGGTTGGGTGGGTCGGCGGTGGCCAGTACATGGATGGCGGCACCCCGATGGCTCATGTCGAACACCGTCGGATGTCCGGCGTCGTCGGTGTAGAGCAGGCTGGTCAAGTTGCTGGAGAACTCCTCCGGTCGGGCCACGACCTCGGCCACCAGCGCTGCGGTGGAGACCACGAACGTGCCGCTCCCAGGCATCTCCCACACCGGCGCATGGGTTCGCAGGAACTCGTAGAACGGCGCCGGATCGTCGATGAACTCCTGGGAGAACAGGAGCGCAGGATCGGTGAGGTCGAACGTCGTCATGGAGACCCCCTCTGCACCACACGGTGTCGACGTCCGTGACACTACCGACGGTTGGCCGATCGCCGCCGAGCCGAACGAGTCGGCATCGATGCTCGCGCTGGACTCGTCGATAGGTTCTCTCCATGCGACTCCCGGTGCCCGAGGTCGGCCATGAGGTCGAGTGGGTGGCGGAGCATCTGGCCGAGTTCTGTTGCGATCATCCGCACCGATCGACTCGTTGGACCGGGACCCAGGCCGCCGCCGATGCGGCCCTCGACTCGTTCGACGTCACGGGCTACGCCCGATCCCGCAACGAAGTGTGGCCCCCTGATCGTCGCGGTGCATCGGGCCTGTCGCCGTGGATCCGCCACGGCCTGCTCCCCCTGCCACGGGTGTACGCAGCGGTCGACGGTCCGGCCGAGGATCGTCGCAAGTTCCGCGACGAACTGCGATGGCAGGAGTACGCACGCCACCTCCACGCCCGACTCGGCTCGGCCACCGCATCGCCTCTGCGACGCGCACCGACGTCGCAACTCGAACCCGGAACCGGCATCGGTGTCGATGCGGGATGGGACCGTTCGATGCGATGTATCGGTGAGAACCTCGACGAACTCGAGCGCGACGGATGGCTGGTCAACCAGACGCGGATGTGGCTGGCATCGGAATGGTCGGTCCGACGGGGCGTCGACTGGCGCGCCGGCGAGGATCTCTTCTTCGCTCACCTGCTCGACGGCTCGCGCGCCGCCAACCGTCTGGGATGGCAGTGGACGATCGGTACCGGTACGTCGAAGGTCTACGGCTTCTCCCGTTCGCAGGTGCGACGTCGCGCCCCGGAACTCTGCGGCTCGTGTGTGCACCGTGATGCGTGTCCGATCGAGGACTGGCCCGATGATCCGCCCTACGACGAGGTCGACCCCGATCCCCGGATGCGCAGCGACCCGATGCCGGATGTGACCGCCGGCCCCCGCACGGTGGAACGTCACGCCACCCCGGAGTCGGTGTGGCTCACCGCCGAGTCCCTGGGCGACGATGATCCGGCGTTGCACGACGAGCCGGATCTCCCGGTGGTGTTCGTCTTCGATGCGCCCCTGCTCGAACGACTCGCGCTCTCGACCAAGCGACTCGTGTTCCTCGTCGACCGGCTGGCCGAACTGGCGACCCAGCGGTCGCTCGAGGTGTACCTCGGCGATCCCGTCACCATCCTTCGGGGACGGCCGTTGGCCACGACCTTTGCCCCGGTTCCGGGTTGGCGAACGCGCACTCGCTCACTGAACCTCGCCCAGGTGCATC
>JBJTGD010000214.1:0-7476 GCA_046093735.1 Acidimicrobiia bacterium
CCGCCGAGGCGATGTCGGAGGGTCGTCCGGTCCGACCCACCGGGATCTGACTGGCCAGTGCCTCGGTGTGGGTGCGGTCCTTCAACTCCATCAGACCGATGGCCAGCGTGTTGGCCGTGACCCCGTCCCGGGCGTTCTCGATGGCCAGGTGGCGCGATCGGGTTCATGCGCCACCCTTGCCGCCGGCATAGGGCGACACCCCAAGGCGCAGACCGACCAGGCCGGCACCCGAGGCGATGGTGATGATGCGACCCCACCCGCGTTCGCGCATCGGGTTGATGACGACGTGCGCGCAGTTCATGACGCCGTAGAGGTTGACGTCGATGGGCCCACGCCAGTCGGCCGGATCCGACTCGCGGAACTGCGTGGGCACCATGCCGTGGGCGCCGCCGTTCCCGGCGTTGTTGACGAGGATGTCGATGGGCCCGAGCGCCGCGACTGCGGCGGCCACGCCGGCGACGACCGCGTCGTAGTCGGTGACGTCGAAGGGCACGGCGACGGCCCGGCCGCCGGCGGCCACGATCTCGTCGGCCTGGGCCTGCGCCCGCTCCGCCACGTAGTCGTTCACGGCCACCGCCGCGCCCTGGGCGGCTAGTGCCCGGGCGATACCGGCCCCGACGTTCTGACCCGCACCGGTGACCAGCGCCGTACGTCCCGTCAGTTCGAACATCTCCTGCCCCTCTTCCCGGGACCACTCGGCCCCACCGTCCCGGACGGTCCCGGCCGACCTCGCCGCAATGGCGGTTGTCGTCCGACGCCGTCGATGCGTCACCATACAGAGGTGGAATCGACTGATCCGGTGACGATGGTGGACGAGATCGACCGGCAACGAGCCAGCCTCGTGCTGGAGCGCGCCTTCGTCGCCGCGCAACTGGGCATGCCGTCGGAGGATCACGAGACCGCTCTCGATCTGCTGCGTATCCAATTGGGTGCCCTGCTCGTCGACCATCTTGCGCCCGACGAGCGGACGATCGAGTACAGGGGCTCCCATCGGGCCAGCATCGAGGATCACTGGCAGCGGATGGTCACCACCGCCGTCACCCACACCTTCCTGCTCGGGGGCGGATTCGTGCAGCCCGAACCGCTGCTGGCTGCGGTCGTCGACCATCTGGAGCGGACCTCGGCCGGGGGAGAGGGCACCCGTCGCCCCCCACTCGACCATGGCCGACTCGTGCTCGGTGTACTCGAGGATCTCGCCGTGTTCGAGGCCACGGCCCGCGCCGGACGCATGGCCGGCCCTGCCGACATGGCCGCCCTCGTCGACCTGATCGCCCTCGCCGCCATCGGCGCCGTCCGGGGCGACCCACCGGCCGGCGCGCCCGCCTCACCGGCGGCGAGGGGGCGGGGCCGATGGTCGCGATCCACCGCCATGGTGGCGGCGTCGTTCGGCATCCCCGACGCCTCGCTGGTCGAAGCGACCAAGGAGGGCTGGGTGTGTGACGCCTGTGGCTGCTTCTTCGCCGGCACCGTGGAGGGATCCGTCGCCCATCCCGATCGGTTCGCACCGATCGGTCGCCGCGGGCCCTGCGATGGTTCGACTGAGTGCGCGTGTCACGCCGCGCCCGTGCGCCGCGAGATCCGCTGATCGATCCGTCGTGATGGGGTGCCGTCAGTAGACGATGACGCCCCGGATGTTCTTGCCGTCGCGCATGTCCTGGTAGCCCTGGTTGATCTCGTCGAGGCTGTAGGTGCGGGTGACCAGTTCGTCGAGCTTGAGCTTGCCGGAGCGGTACAGGCCGAGCAGCTTGGGGATGTCCGAGCGCGGGTTGGCCGAACCGAAGATGGTGCCCACCAGCGACTTCTGCTGCATGGCGAAGGCGAAGAGGTTGAGGGTCACGTCGTTGTCGTTCATGTTGGCCACCGAGGTGAACACCAACTTCCCGCCCTTGCCCACCATGTTCATGTAGGTCTCGACGTCGGAACCCTTGCCCTCGCCAACCGTGTTGATGACCACATCGGCATTTCGACCCCAGGTGAGTTCACCAAGCAGTGCCATCGTCTCCTCCGGCGTCGAGGCACTGTGGGTGGCGCCGAACTTCATCGCCTGCTCGCGCTTGAACTCCACCGGATCGAGGGCGATCACGTGGCGGGCGCCGGCCATCGCCGCACCCTGCACGGCGTTCATACCCACACCGCCGGTGCCGATGACGACGACAGTGTCGCCGGGGGCGACGTCGCCGGCGTAGGTGGCGGAGCCCCATCCGGTGGTCACGCCGCAGGCGACGAGGCAGGCCTTGTCGAGCGGCAGATCGGGCTCGACCTTCACCAGCGAGTTGATGTTCATCACCGAGTGCTCGGCGAACGTGCCCAGACAGCACATGGTGGCGATGTCGGATCCGTCGAGCGCGTGATGGCGCGCGGTGCCGTCGGCCTGACGGCCCGACAGCAGGTAGGCACCCGAGTCGCACAGGTTCTGTTGTCCCTTGGCGCATGACGGGCACCGTCCACACGACGGCACGAACGACGTCACCACGTGGTCACCCACGGCCAGCTCGGTCACGCCCGGACCGACCTTCTCGACCACGCCGGCGCCCTCATGGCCGAGGATGATCGGGTACTGCTGCCAGCCGAGCATCTCCACGATGGCCGGGTCCATGGCCATGTCGCCGGTCACCATGTGCTCGTCGGAGTGGCACATCCCCGAGGCCACGAACCGGACGAGGACCTCGTTCTCCTTGGGATCGTCGAGCTCGATCTCCTCGATCACGTACTCGGTGTGCGGTCCGTACAGAACGGCGGCTCGGGTCCTCATCGGTGCTCCTTGCGGGGGTGGGTCGTTGGTGCCCGTCATGTTACGTTGAGCGCCGACCGGGCGTGCTTGTGTCACATGCCGAGGGGTGGCCCGCTGCGGTCCAGAGGGGGAGCACCATGACCACACCGATCGCCCAGCGGCTCGGGATCGAGTTCCCGATCTTCGCCTTCTCGCATTGTCGGGATGTCGTGGCCGCCGTGACCAATGCCGGCGGATTCGGCGTCCTGGGGGCGCTGGCCTACGGGCCGGAGCAGTTGGAGATCGAACTGGCGTGGATCGACGACCACGTCAACGGCCGTCCCTACGGCGTCGACTTCGCCATGCCCGTCAACTACGTGGGCAAGGGCGGCGGGGAGGACGCGTCGTTCGAATCGCTCGACGCCATGATCCCCCAGCAGCACCGCGAGTTCGTCGACTCGTTGCTCGAGCGTCATGGCATCCCCGAACTCCCGCCCGAGCTCGAAGGGGGCCCGGTGGCCGCCGCCGGTCTTGGCGTCGACGAGATGGGCCCGAGTCAGGTCGAGGTCTGTCTGGCTCACCCCAACGTGCGGATGATCGTCAACGCGCTCGGGCCGCCGCCGCTGTACGTCATCGAACGAGCCCATGCCGCCGGTCTGCTCGTGGGCGGTCTGGCCGGCTCGAAGGTCCACGCCGAGCGTCAGGTGGCCATCGGTGTCGACGTGATCGTGGCCCAGGGCACCGAGGCCGGCGGTCACTGCGGCGAGATCTCGACGATGGTGCTGGTGCCCGAGGTGGTCGACGCCGTCGGCCCCGACGTGCCCGTACTCGCCGCCGGCGGTATCGCCACCGGTCGGCAGATGGCCGCGGCGATCGCGCTGGGTGCCCAGGGTGTGTGGACCGGTTCGATGTGGCTCACCGTGGCCGAGGCCGACACCAATCCCATCGCGTTGGAGAACATGCTGGCGGCGACGTCGCGTGACACGGTGCGGTCCAAGGCCATGACCGGCAAGCCGGCGCGCCAGTTGCGCACGGCGTGGACCGAGGCGTGGGAGGGTCCGGAATCGCCCGGGACGCTGCCCATGCCCCTGCAGGGGATCCTCCATCAGGAGGCCGGTCGTCGCACGATTCGGGCCGGCTCACGGGAGCTGGTCGGGTTCCCGGTCGGGCAGATCGTCGGCCGGCTGAACAAGGTGCGACCGACGCGCGAGGTGATGCGCGACATGGTCGAGGAATGGATCGAGACGACGCAGCGCATGGCGTCGATCCTCGGCGACTGAACACGACCGGATCAGGGAGGAACCATGATCGACACCGAGGCCCCACCGCTCCACCTGCCCGAGACCTACGCGCACGGAGTGCCCTACGAGTACTACCGCTGGTTGCGCGACAACGATCCCGTCGCCTGTCTGCCCCATCCTCGCTACCAGGGCGAGAAGTTGTGGGTGGTGACCCGGCACGAGGACGTGCAACGGGTGTCACGGGACGCAACGACGTTCCACAACTCGCCGGACCCGTTCATGGACGACGGTCGGAACGATCCCGCGTCCGGCGGATCGGAGCTGCTCATGATCAGTCTCGACGCGCCGGATCACATCAAGTTGCGCAAGCTGATCAACAAGGGCTTCACGCCCCGACGGGTGGCGGCCCTCGGCGACATGCTCCGCCAGCGCACGAACGACATCATCGACAGCCTGGCCGACCGTGACAGTGCCGATCTCGTGCACGATCTGGCCCTGTGGCTGCCCCTTCACGTGATCGCCGACATGGTGGGAGTGCCCGAGGCCGACCGAGCGATGGTGTTCGACTGGACGGAGAAGACCTTCGGGTTCGACCCCACCACCACGGCCGAGGAGCGGGGACAGGCCGCCGCCGACATGTTCGCCTACGCCGATGCCATGTGCGCCGAGCGGGCCAACGACACGGTTCCCCGTGACGATCTCATGAGCGTGCTGCTCAACGCCGAGGTGGAGGGGGAGAAGCTCACCGCCTTCCAGATCGAACTGTTCTTCATGCTGTTGCAGAACGCCGGCTCGGAGACGACCAGGAACCTGATCACCACCGGCACGTTGGCGCTGCTGCAGCATCCCGAGCAGTACGATTTGGTCCGCAACGACCTCGAGTTGGTGCCGGCCGCCATCGAAGAACTGCTCCGTTATTCCACGCCCGTCATCCACTTCACCCGCACTGCGGCGATCGACACCGAACTGGGTGGCCAGCACATCGCCGCCGGCGAGCGGGTGCTCATGGTCTATGCATCGGCCAATCGCGACGAACGGGCCTTCACCGACCCCGACCGGGTCGACGTTCGTCGCGACCCCAACGACCATGTGGCCTTCGGCGCCGGTGGCCCGCACTTCTGTCTCGGGGCCAGCCTCGCCCGCATCGAGGGACGGGTGATGTTCGCGGAGATCCTCACCCGCTTCGACGGGCTCCGTGTCGCCGGAGATCCGGCGACGTTCGATCGGGTGCACTCGAACCTCATCGACGGGTACAACCACGTCCCCATCGAATGGGATGCCATCGCCCCCGCTCGCTGATCGCGCTGGCGACTGAACGGACTGCGCCGTCTGGTCAGACGGTGACGAGCACGACCAGGGCGAGGGCGAAGGCGGTCGCCGAACCGATCACCAGGGCCCGGGAGCGCACCCGGGTCGTGGTGCGCGCCGTCGTGGCGGCCAGGTGCCCCCGCAGCGACAGGACCAGCGCAACGCCGGTCACGGCCACGAGGGCGATGGCCACGAGGTGGTCGATCCCGGTGAACGGATGCACCAGCCGGTCGAACAGTGTCTGCTCGTCGGGTACGGCGTGGGCCAGCAGCGCCATCGATTACTCCTCCGGGTGATCGGCAGATGCCGAGCGTAGTGACGCCGAGCGACGTCCACGCGGCAGGGGCTGCGCCAGCCCGTGCCTTTCGTCCGCGCTGGGTTCGGGGGTCGGCCATGATGGGGCGGTCCGAGTGGGGTGCTCGAGGGGGAGACAGTGGACGAAGACGCAGTGGCCCGGTTCCAGATGACCGGTCAGGACGTTCCGTGGTTGTTGTCGCGTCTGGCCGATCGGCGGCCCGACCATCCGGTGCTGGTGTGGGAGCCCCGATCGGGGGTCACTCGCACCTGGACCTATGCCGAGTTCTGGACCGAGGTGCGGCGACTGGCCGTCGGCCTGCGCGCCCGAGGCATCACTAAGGGCGACCGCGTGCTCATCCACTCCGACAACAGCCCCGAGATGGTGCTGGCCTGGTACGCCTGTGCCACCGTCGGCGCGGCCGGGGTGACCACCAACACTCGCTCGGTGGCTGCCGAGTTGACGTACTTCATCGATCACACCAAGGCCGTGGCCGCCATCACGCAGCCGCAGTACGCCGCATTGGTGGCCGAGAGTGGTCCGTCGCTGTCGTTCATCGCCGTCACCGCCGACAACTCGGGGGAGGCCGCCACCGACGGACAGTCCACACCCGGTCAGATCGCCTTCGACGACCTCTTCGGCGCCGTCGAGGACTTCGTGCCGCGACCGGCCGAGCCCATGCTGCCGGTGGGCGTGATGTTCACCTCGGGCACGACGTCGCGACCCAAGGCGGTGGTGCACACCCACGCCAACACGTTGTGGGGCACGCGCATCGGTCCCGACAACATCGGTGCCGATCCCGAATCCGTCTACCTGATCTTCCTGCCCTTCTTCCACGTGAACGCGCAGTCGTGGTCGATGTGGTCGATCCTGGGTGTGGGCGGAACGGTCGTGCTGCAGCCCAAGTTCTCCTCCAGCCGGTTCTGGGAGGTGGTGGTGGCCCACGGCGTGACGCACATCTCGCTGATCCCGTTCGTCTACCTGGCCGTGCAGGGCCAACCCATCCCCGAGAACAACCTGCGAGCGGCGGTGTTCGGCGCCATCGCACCGCCGCTGGAGCAACTCATCGGGTGTCGGGTGTTGGCCGCCTACGGGATGACCGAGACGGTCACCCACGCCACTCGCTCGGGTCTGTATGGCGATGTGCCTCCCGGTTCGCTGGGGCGGGCCACGCCCGGCTACGAGACGCTCATCGTCGATCCCGAGACGGGGGAGATCCTCGAGGACGGCCGGGTCGGCGAATTGTGGATTCGAGGCACCCGCGGCATCCAGGTGTTCCTCGAGTACCTCGACAATCCGGACGCCAACGCCAAGGCCTTCACCGACGAGGGCTGGTTCCGCACCGGAGACATGGTGCGCATGGGCGACGGTGGCGCCATCTTCTACACCGAGCGCGACAAGGACATGCTCAAGGTCGGCGGGGAGAACGTGTCGTCCAAGGAGGTCGAGGACGTGTGTCGCACGGTGCCGGGAGTCGGTGACGTGCAGGTCGTCGGGCGGTCGCATCCGATGCTCGACGTCGTGCCCGTGGCCTTCGTCATCAAGGCAGCCGGCGCGCCCGCCGACGACGAACTGGAGGCCGCGATCATCGCCAAGTGCACCGAGAACCTCTCGGACTTCAAGGTGCCTCGTGCCGCCTATTTCGTGGAGGACTATCCGCGTGCCACCCTCGAGAAGGTGGCCAAGAACAAGTTGCGCGAACTGGCCGACTCGTTCCCCGAACCCTTCTGAGGCTCCCATGACTCTCACGCCGTTCGACGAGTACCCCATCCATCAGGTCCCCAAACTGATCGCGCTACCGGGCACGACCGACCGCAACGCCTACGGCCGCTACTGGTTCGGCGCATCGCACCGTGGCAGTGCATTCCAGATCGAAATCGCCCTCGGGCGCTATCCGAACCTGCAGGTGCAGGACACCTCGG
>JBJTGD010000215.1:0-3404 GCA_046093735.1 Acidimicrobiia bacterium
TTCCTGTTCGGACTCAGCCTCGATCTCGGCGCCACGAGGAACACCACCAGGTTGGCGCTGGCCAGATTGGCCGCAGGATCGGGGCCGGCATCGGCCACGGCGCCGATGTAGAGCGCCCGCGCCGCAAAACGGAAGATGCCGAAGGGAATGCCGAGGAGCACCCACGCGACGAGCTCGGGGCGACTCGAGAGGAACAACGAGGCGATACCGAAGACGATGATCGACGCCCCGGCCAGCGCGCCGGCGAGCTCTCCGCCGGTGAGGTCGTTGGTCCGGCGTTGCGCGAACCGCACCGACCATGGCGAGACCATCTCGCCAACGGCGAACGAGGCCATCAACACGCCGGCTGCGCCGACAGCGGGAACCCGCCGCAGGCTCTCGGCCACCGGCACGACCAGAGCGATCACGGGCGCCAGCAGCAGCACGGTCGACGAACCGAGCGCGGCGGACCATCGCAGTCGCCGGTCGGCGGCGAGTCTCCGGGCTGCGCTCCGCCACGGTCGCGTGGTGCGTGACGGGTTCGGAGGTTCGATGTCGGGCGCCACCCGGGTGAGCACGACGAGCAGCGGGACGGTGAGCAGCGCGTTGATCACCAGTCCCCACCCGAAGGCGACGTGGCTGAGGACCAGTCCTCCGAGGATCCCGCCGGCGGCGCCGGCGATCCCGAGGGCGACCGAAAGGCGCGCATAGGAGCGCGCCGTGTTGTCGGAGGACTGGTACGACTTCGACACGAGGGTCCGCAGCACGCTCGACACGCCCGCGCACATGCCCATGAGTGGGGCGGCCACGAGCAGGGAGGGCATCGTCGGCACGTCGGCCAGCAGCAGCAGTCCGGCACCGAGGTAGAGCATCGCGTTGGCCAGCTGCGAGAACGCGAACGCGCCCCTGGTGCCGAGACGGGCGGCGAGGGCGGGGCTGTAGGGAATGGCCAGTGCCGTGCCCAGGAACAGTGCGGACACGAACAGGCCGGTGGTGAAGCCGCTGTCGCCGTCGCTGCTGGCGGCGGTCGTCGCCGCGGTGGCCCCGAGGAGCCCGAACGCAGCTCCGGTGACCGACACGCACGTGGCACCGAGGAACCAGTAGGCCCGGTGATCGAGACGGTCCGATGAAGGTCCCGCTGGAGAGATCATCGTGAGGAACGGGCCGATGGTTCGTCACTCGCTCGGATCGGCACGGCGGGAACCTATAGGGTCCGCGCCGCAGAGTCGCCGTCCACCCGGCCCTCGGCCGGGTCCGTTGCCAACGAGGAACCATGCACCCTGGAGTCCACGCCGCTGAACGTCCCCACGACGCCGCAGTGGCCATGGCCACCGGCGATGTCGTCGTCACCTGGGCCGACCTCGAAGCCCGCTCCAACCGCCTGGCCCACCTGTTGCGGTCGCGTGGTCTCGGGGTGGGAGATCACATCGCGGTGTTCCTCGACAACGATCCGCACTACTTCGAGATCGTGTGGGCGGCCCTGCGCTCCGGCATGTACGTCACGCCGATCAACTGGCATCTCGGCTCCGACGAGGCCGGCTACATCGTCGCCGACTGTGACGCCGCCGCACTCGTCACCACCGGACGGTTCGCCGACGTCGTGCAGGGTTTCGGTGCCGCGCTCGACGGCGTGTCGATCCGACTGTCGATCGACGGTGGACTCGACGGTTTCGAGGACTACGAAGCCGCGCTCGCCACCCAACCCGACACGCCCATCGACGGCGAGACCGAGGGCGCGGTGATGCTGTACTCCTCGGGCACCACCGGTCGACCCAAGGGCATCAAGCCGCCGCTGTCGGGCGCGCCGTTCGGCACCGCCAACCCGCTGGTGATGCTGCTGCAGTTCGTCTACGTGGTCGACGAGAACAGCGTGTACCTGTCGCCGTCGCCGCTCTATCACGCTGCGCCGCTGCTGTGGTCGCTCACTGCGCAGCGTCTGGGCGCCACCGTCGTGGTGATGGATCGCTTCGATGCCGAGGGCACCCTCGCCGCCGTCGAGTCGAAGGGCGTGACCCATGGACAGTTCGTGCCCACGCACTTCGTGCGCATGTTGCGTCTGCCCGATGACGTGCGGGCTCGCTACGACCTCGGCAGTCTGCAGAAGGTCGTGCATGCGGCGGCGCCGTGTCCGGTGGACGTGAAGCGACAGATGATCGGCTGGCTGGGGCCGATCGTCTACGAGTACTACGCCGGCAGTGAGGGCAACGGCTTCTGTGCCGTCGGCCCGGAGGAGTGGCTGGAGCGGCCCGGCACGGTGGGGAAGCCTCTTGTGGGCATCCTCCACATCCTCGACGACGACGGCGTGGAGGTGGCCGCTGGCGAGGTCGGACAGGTGTGGTTCGAGAGCGAGACGCGCTTCGAGTACCACAAGGACAGCGAGAAGACCGCAGCGGCGTTCAACGACCGAGGGTGGAGCACGCTCGGGGATGTCGGGTACGTCGACGACGAGGGCTGGTTGTTCCTCACCGACCGGGCCTCGCACATGATCATCAGCGGGGGAGTGAACATCTACCCACAGGAGACCGAGAACGTGCTCGCCGCCCACCCGGCCATCGCCGACGTGGCGGTTATCGGCGTGCCCGACGAGGAGATGGGCGAATCGGTCAAGGCCGTGGTGGAACTGGCGCCGGGATTCGAGCCGTCGGATGAACTCGCGGCGGAGATCATCACCTTCAGTCGGGAGCGCCTGTCAGCGTTCAAGTGCCCGCGCACCGTGGACTTCACCGACGAGTTGCCCCGTCTGCCCACCGGAAAGCTGCTGAAGCGCAAGCTGCGCGACGAGTACCGCGCCTGAGGGGCCAAGGATCCGACCAACGCCAGCCCGGCAGGTGGGTGCCGCTGGGGGTGGATCGGTCCGTAGCATGGAGCACCCCCCGGACGGAGTCGACATGAAGATCCATCTCGACAGCGACAAGTGCCAAGGGCACGGTCGCTGCTACAGCCTCGCCCCCGAACTGTTCGACTGCGATGACCTCGGCCAGGCCGTCGTGGTCGTGACCGGTGAACTGGACGAGGCCCAACTGGCCAAGGCCAATCTGGCCGCCGGGAACTGTCCGGAGTTCGCCATCGAGATCGGTGACTGATCATGCTCAATCCGCCCGTCGAGGACTTCGCCACCGATTTCGACCACACCGATGAGGCGTGGGTCGCCGATCCCTATCCGATCATGGAGGACCTGCGCGAGCGATGCCCGATCGCCTACAGCGACCGTTACGGCGGTCTGTGGGCGCCCATGACGTATGAGGCGGTGTCGGCCATCGCCAACGACACCGAGAACTTCACCTCGCGCACCGTCGTCATCCACAACGGCCGGCCGGGCGAAGACGCGTTGCCCGCTCCGATCGGTGTGGCGCCGCCCATCACCTCGGATCCGCCCTTTCACGAGGTGGCCCGGCGCATCCTCCTGCCCGCCTTCGCCCCGAGAC
>JBJTGD010000216.1:0-8713 GCA_046093735.1 Acidimicrobiia bacterium
GCGCACCACGGTGAGTGACGCCACGGTGGCCATCACCCGACCCGGAGTGCCCAGTCCCGACACCTTCTTGCCCACATCGTGGAGGAGCGCCGCAGCGAGCACGGGCCGCGTGGCGTCGGGTCCGAGCGTCGCCTCCACCCGTCGGGCCACACCCGCCGAATGCCGACGGTCGGCGGCCGGGAGATCCCGCCACAGCGCCGCCTCGGCGGGGAGCAGTTGGGCCTCCGCCCATTCCTGCTCGAGTGGCGACGGACCACCGGGACGCAGGCTGCCGACGAACCGGCGAACGAGGTGCGCGGCGTTCACCGGTCTCTGGTGAGCAGGTGGGCGGCGCAGGCGCGCGCCTGGGGGCGAACGGCGAGGATCTCGTCGTCGATCTCTCCCCCACACGACTCACAGGTGCCGTAGACCCCGGCATCGAGGCGCTCGAGGGCCAGTTCGACGTCGTCGAACTCGGCACGCAACGTCACCACGAGGGCACGATCGTCCACCGTCGGTTGCGCACCGGAGCCATCGGTCATGGCCGGAATCTATCCGCGCTCGGCTGTGGCCCGAGGATGGGCGGCCTCGTACACGGCGAAGAGCCGCTCGGTGGAGACCATCGTGTACACCTGCGTCGTCGAGATCGAGGCGTGACCCAACAGTTCCTGCACCGCCCGGATGTCGGCGCCATGGTCGAGCATGTGGGTGGCACACGAGTGACGCAGCACATGGGGTGACAGACGATCCTCGATGCCGGCGGTGCGGCCATGACGACGCACCACACCCCACGCCCCCTGACGGCCTAGGCGACCGCCACGGGCATTCAGGAACACGGCGTCGGCATCGTCGCGTCGAGCGAAGCGCTCCGGGGCCAGCGCGCCGCGTCCCTCGTCGGAGAGCCACGCCGCCAGTGCGGCGCGCGCGTGCCGACCGAGCGGTACGACCCGTTCCTTGGAGCCCTTGCCGAACAGTCGAAGGAGCGCACCATCGAGATCGACGTCACCCAGACCGAGGGCACACACCTCGGAGATACGTGCCCCGGTTCCGTAGAGCACCTCGAGCAGGGCGCGATCGCGCCGGGCGATCGGGTCGTCACCGACGACGGCGTCGAGCAGGGCGTTCACCTCGGCCTCGCTGAGCGCCTTGGGCAGGCCCGCCGGCACGCGCGGGGTCTCGATCCCCGCCGAGGGATCGGAGGCGGACAGGCCCTCCTCGGCCCGGAACCGGTGCAGGGACCGCACGGCCACGGTGGCCCGCTTGACCGACGCCGGCGACAGTCCCCGCTGACGCAACGTGCCCACGTAGGCGTCGAGGTCGGTCGGTCGGACATCGTCGAGGGAGGTCCCCGAGGCCGTCAGCCACTGGCAATAGGCCCGCAGATCACGGCGGTAGGCGGTCAGGGTGTTGGTGGAGCGACCCTTCTCGGCCGCCAACCAGGTCAGGAACTCCTCGACATCGAGGGGCAGCAGGGTGTCGTCGTCACGCACCGGCGACCATCGGGCCGGCCAGCAGGATCCCGATGATCGACTTCGTGTCGACCAGTCGGCCGTCGGCGATCATCGCCCGGGCCTCGTCGAACGAGACGTGTTCGATCTCGAGGTGGGATTCCTCGATCCCCTGCACCTCGCGGGCCACCGACTGCAGGTCCCGGCCGAGGTAGATCCACGAGAACTCGTCGCTGAACCCCGGAGCGTTGGCGAAGGTGCCGAGGAGTCGCAGGTCGCCGGCGCGCATGCCGATCTCCTCGGCCAGTTCCCGCTGGGCCGTCACCTCGGGGGGCTCGTCGGCCACATCGCGCTTGCCGGCCGGGATCTCCAGCAGCAGGTCGTCGAGCGCCGGCCGGTACTGACGCACCATCACCACGCGCCCGTCGGCATCGATCGGCACCACCGACACTGCGCCCGGATGTCGCACGATGTCACGCTCGAACACCTCGCCCTCGGGAGAGGTGAACCGGGCCGTGACCAGATCGAAGATGTGGCCGGAATGGACGATGCGTTCGTCGAGACGGCGGAAGCCCTCGGTCACGCGAGCGACGTCGACTCGATGTCGAGATCGGGCAGGTGCGGGTTGCGGCCCTCCGAGCGAACCAGTGCGGCGGCGATGAACTCACGGAACAGCGGCGCCGGACGCTCGGGGCGGCTCTTGAACTCCGGGTGCGCCTGGGTCCCGATCCAGAAGGGATGACCGCGCAGTTCGATGAACTCCACCAGGCGCCCGTCGGGCGAGGTGCCTGAGCACACGAAGTCGGACTCGTCGAACCGCGACCGGAAGCGGGGATTGAATTCGTAGCGGTGGCGATGACGCTCGGAGACGACCTCGGCCTCGTAGATGCGGGCGACCTGGGAGTCGGGCTGCAGACGGGCCACATAGGCGCCGAGCCGCATGGTGCCGCCCATATCGGTGATGTCCCGTTGGGTCTCCATGAGGTCGATCACGGGGAACGGGGTCTGGGGATCGAACTCCGACGAGTGGGCCCCCGCCATGCCCAGGACGTTGCGGGCGTACTCGATGGTCATGACCTGCATGCCGAGACACAGACCGAGGCAGGGCAACTCGTTCTCGCGGGCGTAGTGCGCCGCAGCGATCTTGCCCTCCACGCCGCGTTCACCGAACCCACCGGGGATGACGATGCCGTCGAGTTCGCTGAGCCGACCGTCGGCCGACATCTCCTCGACGTCCTCGGCCTGGATCCACTCGATCGACACATCGGCGGCGTGGAAGAACCCCCCGTGCTTGAGCGACTCCACCACCGAGAGGTAGGCGTCGGGCAGCGCGACGTACTTGCCGATGATGCCGATGCGCAATGGGATGTTCGAGTTCTCCACCCGATCGACGAGGATCTCCCATTCCGACAGGTCGATGTCGCGATCGGTGACTCCGAACATGCGGCACACGTACTCGTCGAGGCCCTCCTCGTGCATGACCAGGGGGACCTCGTAGAGGTTGCGGGCGTCGGCGGCGTTCACCACCGCTTCGACGGGCACATCACACAGGTTCGAGATCTTGCGCTTGAGATCGGGCGACAGTGAGGCCTCGGAGCGACACACGATGATGTCGGGCTGGATGCCGCGGCTGCGCAGTTCGGTGACCGAGTGCTGGGTGGGCTTGGTCTTCTGCTCGCCTGACGGGCCGATGAACGGCACCAGCGTCACGTGGACGTAGCAGACGTTCTCCCGCCCGACATCCAGCCGGTACTGCCGGATCGCTTCGAGGAATGGAAGGATCTCGATGTCACCGACCGTGCCCCCGATCTCGGTGATCACGACGTCGACCGATTCCGAGGCCAGCGCGGTGATGCGCCGCTTGATCTCGTCGGTGATGTGCGGGATGACCTGCACGGTGCGGCCGAGATAGTCGCCGCGCCGTTCGGCGGCGATGACGGCCGAATAGATCGATCCAGTGGTGGCGTTGGAGCCGCGCCCCAGCGGTTCGTCGATGAACCGCTCGTAGTGACCGAGGTCGAGGTCGGTCTCTCCCCCGTCATCGGTGACGAACACCTCACCGTGTTCGAACGGGTTCATCGTGCCCGGATCCACGTTGAGGTAGGGATCCAGCTTCTGCATGGTCACGCGCAGACCCCGGCTCTTGAGCAGCCGACCCAACGAGGATGCGGTGATCCCCTTCCCGAGTGACGACGCCACACCCCCGGTCACGAAGATGTGCTTGGTCATCGACCCTCCCGGCGCTGGCGACTACGTCGGGAAAGCAGACTAGCCCCGGACCCCGTCCACCCGGGCGGATGACGCGCCCGATCGTGCGGCATCCGCATCGCGCAGCAACTCGGCAGCGTGCTGACGAGCAGCATCGGAGTCGGGGGTGCCCGACAACATGCGCGCCAGTTCCGTGGTGCGATCGTCGCCCTCCACCACGGTGACGGTGGTGGTCGTCGTCGTCGCCGTCGAGGTCTTATCGACGACGACCTGCGCGTCGGCCCACGCCGCCACCTGCGCCAGATGGGTGACGACCAACACCTGATGCTCGGCGGCGATATCGACCAGTGCACCCACCACCGCGATGGCCGCCGAGCCACCGATCCCGGCATCGACCTCGTCGAACACGAGCACCGGTGGACCCTCCGTGAGCACCAGACGCAACGCCAGCATGGCCCGAGCCAGCTCACCGCCCGAGGCCGAGCGGGCCAGCGGAGCCAACGGGACCCCGGGCGAGGCGGCGAACTGCAGGACGACGTCGCGACCCGCCGGACCCGCCACCGACACCTCGACCCGGGCGCCGGGCAGCGCCAGTTCGGGCAGATGGGCAGCCACGGCGGCGGCGAGGCGCGGGGCCGCGGCGGCACGGGCCCGCGCCACTTCCTCCTCGGCGACGACCACGGCGGCCCGGGCCTCGCCCAGCCGGGCATCGAGCGCCGCGGCGCGCTCATCATGGGCCTCGAGTTGAGTCAGGCGTTCGGTGGCGGAGTCACCCCAGGCCATGACCTCGGCCACGGTGTCGCCGTACTTGCGGCGCAGATCGGACAGCAGACGTCGCCGCTCTCCGATGACGGCGAGTCGATCGGGATCGGCCTCGATGCCTTCACCCCGGGACCGCAGATCGCGTCCGACGTCGTCGAGTTCGGCGAGGACCTCCCGCAGGCGCGCCACCTCGGACTCGAACGGATGACGCCCGTCGAGTGCGGCCACGGCGGCGGCCAGACCGTCGACGGCCCCGCCGTCATCGGTCAGCGCGGTCAGCGCGGCCAGCGCGGCGTCGCGGTGGCCGGTGGCATCGGCCAACAGGTCCGACTCCCGTCGCAGTTCGTCGTCCTCGTTCGGATCATCGAGTCCCGCGGCCACGATCTCGTCGACCTGGAAGCGCAACAGGTCGATCTCCCGGGCTCGTTCGCGCGGGTCCCCGCCCAGTTCGGCCAGTCCGGCCTCGATCTCGACCACGGCGCGGCGCGCCGCCCGCAACGGTTCGAGATCGATGCCGGCGAACCGGTCCAGCGCGGCGCGTTGCACCGAGGGCTGGAGCAACGACTGATGGTCGTGCTGGCCGTGGAGATCGACGAGCTCGGCTCCTCGGCTCGACAACTCGGCGATGGTGGCCAGCGAGCCATCGATGTAGGCACGCGATCGGCCCGTGGCCGGGATCACCCGTCGCAGCACGCACTCACCGAGGTCGGTCACGAAACGACCTTCGACGACGGCTTCGTCGGCGCCGGCGCGCACGATGCGGGGATCGGTGCGCCCGCCGACGAGCAGTTCGATGGCGGTGACGATCATGGTCTTGCCCGCGCCGGTCTCGCCCGTCACCGCCGTCATCCCCGGAGCGAAGATGATCGAGGATCCCTCGATCACTCCGAGATTGCGCACACGCAGTTCGGCGAGCATGGTCGTCCCCTACCGGTCGGCCAGACCGAACTTGGCCTTGAGGATGGCGTGGAAGTCTCGGGGGCCCGACAGCACGAGTCGGGCCACGACATCCGAGCCCCGACACCGCACACGGTCGCCGGGGTGCAGATCACCGAGATGACGGCCGTCGACGACGAGCGCCGCAGTGCGGCCCCCGGCGACGGTCAGGTCGATGACGGTGTCGTCGTCGAGCACCAGAGTGCGATCGAACAGCATGTGGGGCGACACCGGCGTGAGCAGCACAGCGCGATGGGTGGGTTCCACGATGGGTCCGCGGGCCGAGAAGGCGTAGGCGGTCGAGCCGGTCGGAGTGGCCACGATGAGTCCGTCGGCGGCGTACGGGGTGAACCGCTCACCGTCGAGATCGACGTCGGCGCGGATGGTGTGTCCGGATGCCGTCTTCTCCAGCACGGCTTCGTTGAGCGCCAGGACCTCGGTCGAGGCGCAGGCACCGGACGGAGCATCGACCACCACGTCGAGGAGCATGCGCACCTCGATCACCGCCGTGCCCGTCAGTACTCGTTCGATGGCGGGACGCAATGCATCGGGCTCGGTGTCGGTGAGGTACCCGAGCGTGCCGAGGTTCACACCGAGCACGGGCACGTCATGACGGGCCGCCATCTCGACCGACCTGAGCATGGTGCCGTCACCACCGAGGCTGACCACCAGTTCACAGCCGGGAGCCAACGCCGATTCGACGACCCCGAGATCGGCCCGGCCGACGCGCGCGGCATCATCCGGCGGGAGGCGTACCTCGTGACCGACGCCCACCAGCCAGTCGATGGTGGACGCCGCCAGTTCGACCGCCTCGGGACGATGCGGATGCAGGACCAGCGCCACCGTGGCCATCACGCGCCGTCCCCGTCGTCGGACGACGTCGCGGCCACGGCGCCGTCACCCGTGCCGGCCACCGCCTCGGCCACGGCCAGATCCATCGCCCCGTCCAGCGCCGCGGCGTCGAGGCCGGGGGTGCCGTCGTCCGGACCACCGACGCGGGCCACCATCAGGAACTCCACATTGCCGTCGGTGCCGGTCACGGGCGAGGCCATGGCCCCCATGATGGCCGCAGATCGCTCGAGCAGGGCAGATGCGATCGACCCGAGCACCCGGCGCCACACCTCGGGATCGGTGATGATCCCCCGGCCCTTGGCCACCTCGACCCGTCCCGCTTCGAACTGGGGCTTCACCAGCAGCACCATGACGGCCCCGTGACCGGCGGCGGCCACCAGCGGGTCGAGGACCATGGTCAGCGAGATGAACGACAGGTCGGCCACCACCACATCGAACGGACCACCCAAGGTGGAGGGATCGACGGTGCGCAGATTGGTGCGTTCTCGTGAGGTGACTCGTCCATCGGCGGCCATGCGTTCGTGCAACTGGTTGTGACCGACGTCGCCGGCCACGACATGGGCGGCACCGTGCTGGAGCACGCAGTCGGTGAACCCGCCGGTCGACGCGCCGGCGTCGAGGACGCGTGCACCGTCGATCACCGATGCCAGTTCGAAACGCACGACCGCAGCATCGAGCTTGGCCCCGGCCCTCGAGACGAATCGGGGTGGTGGACCGTGCACGACGAGGGCCTCGCCGGCATCCACCAGACGGGAGGCCTTGTCGGCCGGGGCACCACCGACGGTGACGCGACCGGCGGCGATGTCGGCCCGCGCCCGTTCCCGACTCGGGGACAAGCCCCGTCGCACGAGTTCGGCGTCGAGTCGCCGGCGTGTCGCCACGCGCCCGACGCTAGCGAGGGCCCGGGGCGGCGGAGAGGGCCTCGGTGACCATGTCGGCCAACGACGATGCGATGCGGTCGGGGGCAGGGACCACGGGCAGGTCGGCGGCGGTGATCGTGCCGGTGAGCACGAGGCCGAACTCCCAGCCGAGCGTCCGGGCGAAGCGACCGTCGGTGTCGGGTCGATCGCCGACCATGATCCCGTGGGCGCCGCACCGCTCACGGACGAGCGCGGCGATGGGTGCGTTGGGCTTTCCGGCCACGATGGCCTCGACACCTGCGGCGGTGGCGATCGAAGCGAGGATGGCACCGCCGCCGGGCACCGGACCGTGCTCGGTGGGATAGGTCGAATCGTCGTTCGTCGCCAGGAGCCGCGCGCCCCGGCGCACCGCGGTCGACGCGATCGTCATCCGTCGATAGTCGAACTGTGGGTCCATGCCGACGAGCACGGCATCCACCGGCGCGGTCGCCGTGTGATCCTCGCCCACGAGGACGGCTTCGGCCCCCCGGGACTCGACGGCCTCCACGATCCCCGGACCACCCACGACGAGCACGCTCTCGCCGGGCTCGATGAGGGCGGCGGCCGCCAGCGACGAGGTGAGCACGTCATCAGCCGGATCGATGCCGTGTCGCGCCAACTTGTCACCGAGATCGGCTCGTCGTCCCCAGGAGAAGTTGGTGACGAACACGACGCGGTGACCGGCGGCGCGGAGTCGGGCGATGGCGTCGGCCGATCCGTCGATGGCGCGATCGGCCAGCCACACGACACCGTCGAGATCGAGGGCCCATGCCTCGGGAACGCCGGGTGACGTCGCGTCTTCCATGGCCGGAGTCTCCCACCGTCCCGGCGGGAGCGACGGCGGGTCTGCGTCGACCGCCCCGAGGACGCCCCGAAGACACACCGAGGACACACCGAGGACGCACCGACCATCGTGACCCGTCTGCTAGAGAATCGGAGTGCCGCGCTTCGAACCCTTCCGGGCGATCCACTATGACCTCGGCACCTTCGACCCCGCAGCGGTCACCGCTCCCCCGTACGACGTGATCGGACCCGACGAACGCCGGTCCCTCTGCGATCGCTCACCACAGAACGTCGTGGGCATCGACCTCCCGGTCGACGGTGACGATCCGTACGCCGAGGCCGCCGCCCGCTTCGAGCGGTGGCGAGCCGAGGGTGTGCTGGTCACCGATCCCTCACCCTCCTTCACCGTGTACCGGATGGAGACCACCGACGAGGACGGAGTGGTGCGCCACACCACCGGCGTGATCGGGGCGATGGAACTCAGCCGTCCCGGCGAGGGCGACATCCTCCCCAACGAGTTCACGACCCCGAAGGCCAAGAGCGACCGTCTCGACCTGCTGCGGTCGACCCGGGCCAACCTGTCGGCGGTGTGGGGGCTCGCCCCCGCCCCCGGTCTCACGTCACTGCTCGAGATCGACGATGCACCGATGTGTCGCTTCGAGGCCGACGACGTCGTGCACCTGCTGTGGCGGGTCGATGATCCCGAACGCGTCGCCGCCATCTCCGCCGCCGTCGGCTCGGCGTTCGTCGCGGTAGGCGAGCGAGGTCTCGTAGCGATGGTGTCCGTCGGCGATCACGATCGGGTGGGAGCCGACGGCGGCGGAGATGGCGGCGACGCGTTCGGGA
>JBJTGD010000217.1:0-4952 GCA_046093735.1 Acidimicrobiia bacterium
TGGCCACGGCCCAGGAGGACGCCATCGCCCGGGCGCTGTCGGCCACCAAGACGGCGACGGTGGTCGACGGCGATCGACTCACCATCCGCGCCACCGACGGCTCGGCCACGCTGGTGTTCGTGCGCGGCGACTGAACGCCGCCACCAACCCGTTCAGGGCCGGTTCAGGACCGGTCGAGTCCGAGGTTGGCGGCGATCTCGCGCGTCGCCGTCGAACGGTTGAGTGTGTAGAAGTGCAGCCCGGGCGCGCCCTCGTCGAGCAGTCGGGCGCACAGTTCGGTGGCCAGTTCGACACCGAGGGCGCGCACGGCCTCGGGATCGTCGGCGATGGCATCGAAGCGGGCGGCGAGATGCGGAGGGAACTCGGCTCCGGCCAGTTCGGCGAAGCGCTTGACCTGTGAGGCGTTGGTGACGGGCATGATGCCGGGGACCACCGGCTTGTCGCAGCCGAAGGCGGCCAGTCCCTCGACCAGTCGCAGGTAGGGCGCCGGTTCGAAGAAGAACTGGGTGATGGCGAAGTCGGCCGCCTGCAACTTGTCGGCCAGGAAACGACGATCGGTGTACAGGTCGGGCGAACGCGGATGTCCCTCGGGGTGGGCCGCGACACCGATGGAGAAGTCGCCGCAGGATCGGATGAGTTCGACCAGTTCGACGGCGTGCACGAGATCACCGCGCTCGGCCGCCTCGGGATCGTCGGCCGGCGCATCACCGGCGAGGGCGAGGATGTTCGACACGCCGGCGGCGCGGTACTCGCCGAGCAGCTCCACCAGTTGCGGGCGCGAGTGTCCGACACAGGTGAGGTGTGCCATGGCGGTGATGCCGATCGACCGCTCGATGTTGATGACCACATCGCGCGTGCGTTCACGGGTGGAACCACCGGCGCCGTAAGTCACAGAGACGAATGACGGTCGCAACGGGGCCAGTTCAGCGATGGTGCCCTCGAGGGCGGCGGCGGCCTCGTCGGTCTTGGGCGGGAAGAACTCGAACGAGGTGGTGCGACCCGCCGCGAGGAGATCGGCGACGAAGGTCATGCACCCACCCGACGTTCGGCGGCCTCGACTGTGTTGACCAGCAGCATGGCCCGCGTCATGGGACCGACACCGCCGATGCGGGGCGACACCCATCCGGCCACTTCGCTCACGTCGTCGGCCACATCGGAGAGCAGCTTCTTCCCCTCGAACGACACACCGGCGGCCACCACCGCAGCACCGGGCGCCACCATGTCGGCAGTGATGAGGCCGGGCGAGCCGGCGGCGGCCACGATGATGTCGGCCTGTCGCGTGTAGGCGCCCAGATCGGCGACACCGGTGTGCACCACGGTGACCGCGGCGTTGGCGTTCGGTCGCTTGAGGGTGAGCAGGTTGGCCAGCGGACGACCGATGGTGAGTCCGCGACCCACAATCACCACGTGGCGACCCTCGATGGGCACTCCGTAGTGCACGAGCAGCGCCTGGATCCCCGCCGGGGTGCACGGCAGCGGACCGTCGACACCCTGCACGAGGTGACCGAGATTGACGGGATGCAGTCCGTCGACATCCTTGGCCGGATCCACGCGCAACAGCGCTGCTTCGAAGTCGAGGTGCTTCGGGAACGGGTACTGCATGAGATAGGCGTCGACGGCCGGATCGGCGTTGAAGCGATCGACGACGGCGAGCACGTCGTCCTGGGTGGCATCGGCGGGCAGATGCGCGTGGTGGGAGACGATGCCCAGCGCTTCGCAGTCTCGGTGCTTCATGGCCACGTAATTGGCCGAGGGTCCGTCGTCACCCACCAGCACGGTGCCCAGTCCGGGGGTGATGCCCCGGTCGACGAGGGCCCGCACGCGACCGACGAGCTCGGCCTTGATCTGCGTCGCCACCGCCTCGCCGTCGAGCACCCGGGCCGTCATGGGGGCGACCCTAGTGGTCGTCGCTAGCGTTGCCGATCGTGGTCGCCCCCCTCTCGATCGGTCCGTTGCGACTCGATCCGCCCGTCGTGCTCGCCCCCATGGCCGGGGTGACCAACAGCGCGTTCCGACGACTGTGCCGCCGCTACGGCGCCGGGCTGTACGTCAGCGAGATGGTCAACGCCCGCGGGCTGCTGGAGGGCGGCGAACGCAGTCGGCAACTGGCCCGGTTCGCCCCCGACGAATCACCCCGCTCGCTGCAGTTGTACGGCACCGATCCGGCCACGATCGCCGCTGCGGTGACGGCACTGGTCGATCAGGACCTCGTCGACCACATCGACATGAACTTCGGCTGCCCGGCCCCCAAGGTGATGCGCCACGGCGGTGGTGCCGCGGTGCCGGCCCGACCGCGGCTGTTCGGGCACATCGTGGAGGCTGCCGTGCGCGCCGCCGGTCCGGTGCCGGTCACCGTGAAGATGCGCATCGGTCTCGACGACGATCGCACCACGTTTCTCGAAGCGGGACGACTGGCCGCCAACGCCGGCGCCAGCGCCATCGCCCTCCATGCCCGCACCGCGGCCCAGCGCTACTCGGGTCGGGCCCGCTGGAGTGCCATCGGCGAACTGGTGGAGACGGTATCGACCGTGGCCCCGGGTCTTCCCGTCCTCGGGAACGGCGACATCTGGACCGCGGCGGACGCGCTGGCCATGATCGACCGCACCGGCTGTGCCGGCGTGGTGGTGGGTCGGGCCTGTCTGGGGCGGCCGTGGTTCTTCGGACAGTTGGCCGATGCCTTCACCGGTCGACCCGTGCGCCCCGAACCGACTCTCGGTGAGGTGGCTCGCATCGCCGCCGAACACGCCCGCCTGCTCACCGAGGACATCGACGAACGACGGGCCCTGTTGATGATGCGCAAGCACCTCGGCTGGTACATGACCGGGTTCGCCGTCGGCGCCCAGGCCCGGCGCGACCTCACGTCGGTGCGGACGCTGGCCGAACTCGACGATCGACTCGGTGCACTGGACCACACACTGGTGGTCGACGCCGCCACCGCGGCCCGGCCACGGGGCACGCAGTTCGGTCCCCATCCCGTGACCGTGCCCGAGGGATGGCTCGACGCCGATGCCGACGCGCCACCCGACCAACGCGCCGATGCCCTGGTGAGTGGCGGCTGATGCGACTGGTCCTGGCCTCGGCCTCACCGCGTCGGCGCGAACTGCTGGCCGAACTCGGACTCGCCTTCGAGGTGCGTCCCGCCGACATCGACGAATCGGTGCGGGCCGGCGAATCGGGCACGACCTATGTGGAGCGCCTGGCACGCGAGAAGGCGTTGGCCGTGGCCGCACCCGACGAGCTGGTGCTGGCCGCCGACACCACCGTGGATCTCGACGGCGACCTGCTCGGCAAACCGGTCGACGCCGACGACGCCCGCACGCTGATGCGTCGACTGTCCGACTCCACCCATCATGTGCACACCGGCGTGGCTGCGGCGACCTTCGACGTCGAGACCGCCAGCCCACGCGTGCTCAGCACGGTGGTCACCACGGCCGTCACCTTCGCCCCGGTGCCCGACGAGTGGATCGACTGGTACATCGACACGGGCGAACCGTTCGACAAGGCCGGCGGTTACGGGATGCAGGGGGCGGCGGCCATCTTCGTGCACCGCATCGACGGCAGTCCCTCCAACGTCATCGGACTGCCCCTCGACGCGGTGGCGCAACTGGTGCGACGAGTGGGTGTGGACCTGTTCGACTTCGCCCGGTGAGTGGCTCACCGCGGCGCATCGGCGCTCACTTCGTGCGCTTGACCGCCCGCAGCGTCTCGGACTTGGCGTACACCGGCACCGCATCGACGGCGCCACTGCCCACGGGCCAGGACGGTGCTCGGTAGATGGCCAATCGCGCCGACTGGGCGCAGTCACCCGTGGGCGTGCAGGCGAGCGTGTTGGAGACTCCTCGGTACCCGTTCACTGCCCGCACGGCCTCGACCAGTTGCCGTCGATCGATGACGAGGGTTCCATCTCGCCCCACGGTGGCCACGCGCTGCACGGCATCGAACACGAGGTTGGCGGCATCGAAGGCCGAGGTGTTCCACACCGACAGGGGCGCCTGCCCGTAGATGGTGCGATAGGCGGGTCGGTACTCGTCCCGGTAGAAGGGACGATCGGCGAGCGCGGCGATGTCCGGGCCCGAGGCGAAGGCGCCGAGGCGCGAGGCGGGACGCACGACCGCGGCAGTGGTGCAGGCATCGCTGGTGACCGCCACGAGAGACGCGGTGGCCGGGTTCGCGCCGAGAGCTCCCAGAAGGTCCTCGCACACCGGCGAGTTCACCGGCAGGTAGACCGCTTGGAATCCGCCCGCCGCGATGCGACCCACCACGGATCCGGGATCCTCTCCGGAGCGCAAGGTGAAGGTCTGCAACTCGGGCTGCCCGAACGAGATCATCCGCGTGGAGAACACGGTGGACAGCTCATCGGAGTAGACGGTGCCGTCGACCACCACCGCCACCCGTTCGAGTCCGAGTTCACCACCCACGAAGTCGGCCACCACCGAGCCCTGCATGAGGTCGTTGGGGGCGGTGCGGAAGTACGTGCGGGCCGGATCGGTGGACGTGGTGAGGATCGGCGCCGTGTTCTGGGCCGAGATCAGCAACACGCCCGCCTCGGCCATGATCGGCTCGGCTGCCTTGTACGCCGCGCCCGAACACGTGGGGCCGATGGTGGCCACCAGCGACTTCTCGTTGAGCAGCTGGCCAGCGCCGGAACGTCCGCCCTCGGCCGAGCACTGGTCGTCGACCGTGAGCAGATCGACTTCATGGCCGAGGAGCCGACCGGCGACGCCGTCGAACGTCCCGTCAAGGTAATCGATGGCCAGGCGCACGCCGCGCAGGGCGTCCTCGCCCGTGGCGTCGGCGTCCTTGCCGATGCGCAGCAACGCCCCGAGCGGTACCGGTTCGTCGGGCGCGATGCGCACGCAGTCGGCGCCCGACTCGGCGCAGGTGTCCGGACCGGTGTCCAGCACTCCAGCCGGTCCGACCCACGGCAGGTACACACCCGTGCGGACCTCCTC
>JBJTGD010000218.1:0-18137 GCA_046093735.1 Acidimicrobiia bacterium
GACGCCGACATGGTCGATCAACTCGAACTGGTGGTGGTCGATGACGAGTTGCGTCGTCGGCGGCCAACAGCCCCTCGCGTCCGTGGGTGACGAACTCGCGGATCCCGGTGCGCTCCTTGGCCACCACCGGCAGTCCCGCACACCGGGCCTCCAGGGCGGCGATGCCGAACGATTCGAGATTGGCCGGCGCCACGAACACATCGGCCCGGGCGAAGAGGGTGCGGATCTCGTCTCGGGTCCGACGACCCACGAGATCGACGTCCTCGGTGAGTCCGTGGGTGCGAATGAACTTCTCCATCTGCGAGAGTTCCGGACCGTCACCGATGATGATCAGTCGGGCGCCGCGGCCGGCCGGTAGACGACCCACGGCGTCGTGGAACATGCGCAGCAGGTGCATCGGACGTTTGCGCGGTGCCAGTCGCATGACCGATACGAACGTCACCACCTCGGGGTCGTGCGGAATCGGATCGACGACCCAGGCCGCGTTGTCGATGCCGTTGGGGAGCACCATCACCTCGGCCCGACCACGGGCCATGCGCCGGATCGGTACTGCCGCGACCTCGCTCACGGCCGAGAGCACCACGGGCCACCGACCCCACCGTGTCATCCGGTTGAGCAGCGAGAACACCGGGGTGGCGTAGTCCCACATGCAGTGCACGGTGACCACTGTCGGGACACCCATCCGTTGGGCCGAGCGGGCGCCGACGTAGGCGAGGGGGCTGACCACGCCACCATGGAACTGCGCGACATCGAAACCCTCACGTTCGATGACGTTGCGCAGCTCCCTGAAGGCACGCCGGGTGAAGGGGATGTCGAAGGGCAACAACGGGACGTCGATGCGGTGGACCCGGACCCCGTCCATCAACACCGGACCGGGAGTGGTGGTGAGCACCACCACGTCATGTCCTGCGGCCACGAGATTACGAGCGAGGTCGTGGACCTGCATCTCGATCCCACCGAGTCTCGGCACATAGCAGTCCGACACGAGGGCGATCCGGAGCGGTCCCGTCACGCCGGTCACGGTAGTGCGCGACACCGTGCTGGCAGAATGCCCGGATGCCCGGCCACACCGTCGTCGCCTTCCACGCCCATCCCGACGACGAGTCACTCCTCGACGCAGGAACCGTGGCCCGACTCGTCGATGCCGGTCATCGAGTCGTGCTGGTGTTCGCCACATCCGGTGACCTCGGTGATGTCGGTGACGGAGTCCTTGCTGGCGACGAGGCGTTGGCCGATCGACGCCGGTCCGAGGCGCGGGCCTCGGGCGCGGCACTCGGCGCCGCCGAGGTCCGGTTCCTCGACTACCGAGATTCGGGTCACGTTCCAGATGCCGACGGCCGCTGGGCCGACGGATCGTGGTGTTCCGCCCCACTGGAAGAAGCCGTCGACGCGCTGATGGGGATCCTGCGCGAACTGGACGCTGCGTTGCTGGTGGCCGACGACCGCCACGGTGGCTACGGACATCCCGATCACGTGCGGGTCCACGAGGTGGCGTGGGCCGCGTCGCGGCGGGCGCCGACGCCACTCGCTCTCGCCACCATCGATCGGGAGTTCCTGGCCGGTGGCGTCGAACTCGCCCGCGGCCTGGGACTCGAGGTTCCCGAAGGGTTCGTCCCCGACGACCTGACCACCTGGTACACACCGCATGACGAGCTCACCCACACCGTCGATGTGAGCGCGGTGCTCGACCGGCGACGGGCCTCCATGGCCGCCCATGCCACCCAGTCCACCGGCGCACCCGACACCGTGCGGACACTGGCCGTGTTCCTCGCCCTGCCGGAGGAGATCTTCGCCCTCGCCTTCTCCACCGAATGGTTCGTGGCCATCGACCAGCTCCCCGATGACCTGCTCGACATCTTCACCCCGGTCGTGCCGTGACCGAGTCGACGTCCGACGACGAACTCCCTGAGGTGCTCCGCGGACTCTCCGACGACGAGGTCACCGACGCCTTCGCCGTCGTCGGCCACGAGTTGCACCGGAAGTCACCGCGCCGTCGGCTGGTCGAAGCACTGCTGTCGATCACGATGATCGTCGTCATCTTCGCCTTCGTCATCCCCCGCCTTACCGGTTCGGACTATCGGGAGGTCTGGGACCGCATCACGACGTTGAACGGCCCGGAGATCGTGCTCCTCGTCGCGCTGTGGATCGCCGGGATGTGCACCTACACCGGGGTGCTGACCAACACGCTGCCCGGTCTGCTGCATCGACAAGCACTGGTGGTGAACTTCGCCGGCAGTGCCGTGTCGAACGTGATGCCCTTCGGTGGAGCCCTCGGCGTGGGCGCCACCTACGCCATCGACATGTCCTGGGGATTCACTGCGCCGGCCGTCACCATCTCGATCCTCGTGTCGGGGGTGTGGAACGTCTTCGCCAAACTCGGCATGCCGGTTCTGGCACTGGTGATGATCATCCTCACCGGAGAGCCCTCCGGAACGCTCATCATCCCTGCGCTGCTCGGACTCCTCGTACTGGCGGGCGCAATCCTCATCCTGACCCTGATCTTGCGCAGTGAGCAGTTGGCCGTGACGATCGGTGATCTCGGTCAACGATCGGTGAACTGGTTGTGGTCGGCGGCGCGTCGAACGAAGACCCCCGACGTCCTTCGCGCCATCCTCGACTTCCGACACGAGAGCATCGGCCTGGTCCGACGACACTGGCTGCGACTCACGATCTGGATCGTGGTCTACAACGGCATGCAGTACCTGCTGTTGTTGACCTGCGTGCGTCTGATGCACATGAACGATGTCGGTTGGGCCGAAGTGTTCGCTGCCTTCGCCTTCGCCCGCCTCCTCGAGACGATTCCCCTCACGCCGAGCGGTGTGGGATTCGTGGAGGCCGGTGCAGCATCGGCCCTGATCGCCTTCGGTGGCGACGAGGCATCGGCCACCGCTGCGGTGTTCCTCTTCCGTGGGTTCGTCTATCTGCTCGAGATCCCCTTGGGCGCGAGTGCCTGGCTGCTGTGGGCCTCACTGCGCGGGTGGCGACGGCCCGTGGGGTCGGTGCCGATCGAGGTCTGACGTCGAGGTCCGAAGTCCCGCGACCTCAGGAGTCGATGAGGTCCACCGCTGCGGCCAGTGCATCGAGCGCATCGGCTCGTTCGGAACCCTCGCCGAGGTGCCAGTCGGGAACGATGACCTCGTCGACGCCGGCGGCGCGCCAGGCCGCCACCAGTTCGGCGAACGCATCGGTGGATCCGGCGAACGCGGCGCGACCGCGCGCGGCGCGCACGAAGGCATCGGCCCGCATCCGATCCTCGGTGATCAGTACCAGCGCCTGCGTCGATCGACGAATCGTCGATGGATCACGCCCGGTCTCGGCGCAGGCGTGATCGAGGATTGCGGCGCGTTCGGCGAAGAGATCCGGCACAGCCCACATGTTCCACTCATCGGCCCGACGGGCCACCAACCCGAGCATGCGGTCACCCTTGCCACCGATGAGCAACGGCAGTCGGCGCTGCAGCGGCTTCGGTTCACAGCGCGCCTCGCACACGGTGAACCACCGACCGGCGACGTCGGTCACCGGCTGGTCCAGCAGCGACCGCACGATCACGCAGTACTCATCGAGTCGGCCGAGTCGTTCAGCGGGGGTGCCGAGATCGATCCCGTACTGGGAGTGTTCGTTGACCTGCCACCCCGCCCCCACCCCGAGCCGCATCCGACCCTGGCTGAGATGATCGAGGGTGGCGGCCCAGTTGGCGACCACGGCGGGATGGCGGTACGTGGCCGACAGCACCAGTGGGGCCAGACGCAGGGATGAGGTGGCCACCGCCAGCGCCGCCAGCACCGACGTTGCCTCCAGTCGGGGTTCGTCCACCGACCCGAATCCTGCGCCATCGGCCATGAAATGGTCCTCCACCACCACGCCGTACCAGCCGGCGCGGTCGACGTGGGTGACGACATCGAGCAACGACGTCCATCCCTTCGACACCGACGGCCACAGGGTGAGGTCCACGTTCCGAGTCTTGTCGACGGGAACGATGGCCGGACCGATGTGCGAGAGTTGGGGCATGGCGCATCTCTTCGACGAACGTTCCATCCTGCTGACCGACCGTGTGGCCATCGTGACCGGCGCCGCCGAGGGAATCGGTCGCGACACCGCGCTGCTCTTCGCCCGATGCGGGGCCGATGTGGCCATCTGCGATCGACAGGCCGGACCGATGGCGGCGGTGGCCGACCAGATCGAGGCGATGGGCCGTCAGGTGCTGTCGACCGAGATGGACGTGCGCGATGCCGAAGCTGTCGATGTGTTCGTCGAACAGGTGGTCGCTCGCTTCGGACACGTCGACGTGCTCGTCAACAATGCCGGGGGCACGTTCGTCTCTCCATTCCTCGATGTCAGTCCCAAGGGCGAGGCCTCACTCATCGCCGAGAACTTCACGCAGGTGACCCACTTCATCCGTCGCGTGGCACCGGTGCTGCGCGACGGTGGGTCGATCATCAACATCACCTCGGTGGAGGCCCATCAGGCCGGCCCCGGCTTCGCCGTGTACGCCGCCATGAAGACGGCGGTCGAGAGCCTGTCGAAGTCGCTCGCCCTCGAGTTCGGTTCGCGTCGCATCCGGGTCAACTCGATCTCACCCGACGCCCAGCCCTCGGAGGGCGACAAGGGTCTGCAGGCCACGATGCTCGACAACGACCCCGAGTTCCTGCCGGCCTTCCTCCCGCCGCTGGGCTACTACGGCACCACCGAGGACTCGGCCGCCGCTGCGCTGTTCCTCGCCTCGGATCTCTCCCGGTTCATCACCGGCACCTCGATCCACGTCGACGGCGGCACGTGGGCCGGCGGTGGGTGGCACCGGCCCGATGCCACGCGACCTGAGATCCACTGAGCAGTCAGGAGACCAGTCGATGACCATCAATGATCCGTGGGGGCTGACGGGCCGATCGGTGGTGGTGATGGGAGCAGGAGGTGGCGGCATCGGCACCGCCATCGCCCGTCACCTCGGCGCCGCCGGTGCGTCGATCGTCGCCGTCGACATCGACGCCGGGAAACTCGCCGTCTGCACGGATGCGCTCGCCGCCGAGGGCATCGACCACCTCGGACTGCTGGCCGACGGTCGTGATCGCGACGCGGTGACCGACGTCGTCGACCAGGCCGCTCGCCTCGCTCCGCTGCATGGCGCCGTGCACGTCGCCGGCGGGATGTGGCCTCCGCAATGGGCTCCCTTCGCCAGTGACGATCCCGCCTTCGACGACGTGATGGATCTCAACTTCGGCGCCACCGTCAACACGGTGCGCGCCGTGGGCCGTCGGTTGGTGGAGGAGGGTCGTACCGGTGCACTGGTCAACATCGCCACCACCTCGGCCATCAACGGCATGCCCTTCGGATCGGCCTACGCAGCGGCGAAGGCCGCCGTGCTCTCGCTCACCCGGTCGTTGGCCGTGGAATGGGGACCACGCGGTATCCGCGTGAACGCCGTGGCACCGGGATCCATCGCCACGCCCAAGAGCGCGTCGACGCGCAAGCCGGGCGACACCGATGGTGACGACGTGCTGGTGATCCCCATGCGTCGACGCGGGACCAGTGACGACATCGCCCGAGGGGTGCTGTTCATGATCTCCGACATGTCGGCCTACGTCACCGGTCAGCTGTTGTGCATCGACGGAGGAACCTCGGTGCGGCCCACCTATAACGACCGCGACGAGTTGCCGGTGTTCGTGCGCAACGAGGAACTGCGGGCCCGACTGTCCCAGTGGTGAGCACCGGTCACAGGCCGGTGAATCGACCCCCACTGACCACCAGGGTCTGACCGGTCACGTACCGCGCCTCATCGCTGCACAGGAACACCGACGGTGGGCCGATGTCGGTCTCGGGATCCCCCACCCGACCGAGCGGGACGAGGCCCTCGATGCGGGCCACGCGCTCGGGCTCCATCCGCTTCATGTTCTCCAACGCCGGCGACATGGCCAGAGGGGCCACGCTGTTCACGCGGATGCCGTCCGGACCCCATTCGCGGGCCAGGGCCCGCACGAATCCTCGCTGCGCGGCCTTGACCGCGCTGTAGAACGGCGCCCGCTCGGATCCCTCGATGCCGGCCGGCGAGCTCATCAGTAGGTAGGCACCCGCCCTGGCCCGCAGGTGGGGATGGGCCTGCACCGCCAGTCGCCAGGTGGCGCGGATGGTGACCGAGCAGTGGTCCTCCCACTCGGCGAGATCCGTGTGCTCGAAATCGGTGGCCTCGTTCGATCGACCGCTCACCGCGTTGTGCACGACGGCATCGAGGCGTCCGTGGTCGGCGACGAGACGGTCGATGGCGGCCGCCGACTGCGCAGCATCGGTGACGTCGCACTGCAGCACCACGGCGGTGCCCCCGGCCCGCTCCACATCGGCGGCGGCATCAGCGGCCGCCTCCGGGCGGCGCACACCGAGCCCGACGATGGCCCCGGCGGCCCCGAAGGCTGCACTCACACCTCGACCCACACCCGCCGCCGCGCCGGTGACGAGGACGATCCGACCGGCCATGAGTCCGTCCAGTCCACTCATGGCTGCAGCACCGTGCCCCGATCGACGACGAGCAGCGCGCCGGTCAGTCCTCCAGACGCCGGTTCGGCCAGCAGGTCGATCAAGCCGATGACGTCACCGACCGCGTCACGTTCGGGTAGCGAGGGTTGACCGAGCACCGGCACCGACGGCACCGCAATGCCCTCGGCGTCCTCGGACGAACCGTCGCCCCGCACGAAGGTCTCGAGGTCGACCTCGATGGTGTTCACGGTCACGCCTCGCGCGCCCCACCGACGCGCCACCGCTTTGGCCATCACCCGCACCGACTCCACCGCCGTGCACAGCGGCACGAGTCCGGCCACGCCCGTGGCGGCCACGGTCGGGAGCACGACCACGAACCGGCCCTCGTCGCGCACCACGGCATGGGCCTGCTGCAACAGTACGAACGAGGCGCGGATCGTGCGCTCGCACGCCTCGTCCCACGCCGACTCGTCGAGTTCGACCGCCGCCCGGGCGACGAACGCCGCCGGTTCGATGCGAGCCAGCACGACGACGTCGACCGGCGCACCGTCGCGCAGGACGGCGGCCACGGCGGTGGCGTCGGTGACATCGACCTCGGTCGGCAACGTGCGCACCCGATCGCCGCGCGCCGCCAGTCGGGCGGCGATGGCGGCGCCGATGCCGTCCTCTCCGCCCACCACCAGAGTCGTGTGCTCCCCCACCGCCCCGACCGTAGTGGGCCGGACCGGCCGCCCGGACGGGCGCCGACCCACCGGTAGTCTCACCCGATGGACCGGGGGGACCAGCGGCGAACGCTCGTCGCCACCATGCTCGGCATCTTCGTGAGCGGGTGGCCGGCGGTGATCCTGGTGGCCGCGCTCCCCGAAATCGGCGCCGACCTGCACGCGTCGCGCTCGGCCACCGCCTGGGTGTTGGCCCTGCCCATGCTCGTCGGCTCGGTGATGCTGCCCACCTTCGGTCGACTCGGTGACCTGTACGGCCAACGTCGCGTGTTCACCATCGGCCTGACCGTGTGTGCCGTGACGGCACTGGCCACCGCAATGGCGTGGGACGTCGTCTCCCTCGTCGCCTTCCGCACCATCAGCCAAACCGCCGGCTTCGCCTGCGCGCCCACCGCCGTGGCGCTGATCATGGATCGCTATCCATTGGCGGAGCGACCCAAGGCGCTGGGGATCTGGGCCTTCACCTCGGCGGCATCGCCGGCTCTCGGTCTGATCTTCGGGGGTCCGATGGTGGAGGTCCTCAGTTGGCGCGGCGTGTTCGTCGTGCAGTGCGCGCTGGGGCTCGCCTTCCTCCCGCTCGCCCTGCGCTGGCTGCACGAGACGCCACGTCGGTCCGATGTGGGCTTCGATGTACCGGGCGGTCTGGCGCTGATGGTGGCCAGCGGCGCCGTGCTCGTCTACCTCGACCGCGGTGGCTCGGCCGGGTGGACGAGTCCGATGATGCTGGGCACGTTGTGTCTGGCCCCGATCGGGGCGCTGGCCTTCACCCGCATCGAACGTCGGGCGCCGTTCCCGCTGCTGCCACCCGGGCTGTTCCGCAATCGCCGGTTCGCTGCGCCCTCGCTCGGCGAGTTCCTGTCACAGGCCTCGTCCAATGCCGTGTTCTTCTGTTCCCCGCTCATGTTGCAGCAGCGCTTCGACAAGACCGTGGCCGAAACGGCGCTGCTGATGCTGCCGCTGCCGTTGGGCATGTGCTTCGGATCCATCATCGGTGGACGGTTCGCCACCCGGTACGGCGAACGCGCTGGTGGCCTGATCGGCGCCGGGTCGATGGCGATCTCGATGGTCCTGTTCCTCATCGGCTACTCGAACCGGTCGTTGGGGACGATCATCATCGCCCTCATCGTGCAGGGCGTGGCCAACGGGTTCGTGCGTCCGGCGGTGGCCTCGGCCGCCGGTGCCTCCCTCGATCCCGAGTACTTCGGCGTGGGTATGGCCACGCTGCGCATGACGGCGCTGCTCGGATCGACCGCCGGCATCAGCATCGAACTGGCCGCGTCGGAGATCGGTGGCTTCCCCGCCGTGTTCTGGGTGACGCTCATCCTCGCCTTGGCCAGCACGGCAGTGATGACGCGAGTCGTGTCGCGCGGTCGCCCCACCGGCACCGCCGCCGATCTGGTCGAACGCGATCGGGCGGTGCGGGCCGAGATGGAGACCGAGGCCGGACTCACCACACTCCCCGCCTTCGAGGGCTGATCCCACCGTCATCGCGCGGCGCGACAGACTCCCCGTGTGGATGGATCCGCACCCGACACCGTTCCCGCATGGGCTCTGGTCATCTCCACCTGGCTACCCACCGAGTTCGCCGAGGAGTTCGCCCTCTGGTGCGACACGCACCACCGTGGACTCCTCACCGTCCCCGGTGTCCGCCGCGCCCGTCGCTTCGAGGTCCGTTCGGGATCGAGGGCCGATGCTCCCGACCTCCTCGTGACCTACGAACTCGATGATCCGTCGATCGTGGGATCGGAGCGCTGGAGAGAACGGGGGATGGCCCACGGCGCGCTGCCGTCGGAGATCGCCGAGCGACTCCGGACCGAGGTGCGTCCGATGGGTATGGCCGCCGTCTTCCCGTCGTCGTGGTGGCCGCCCGAACCCGTCGAACTGCTCGACGTGTTCACGCTCGCCGGCACGACGCGCATCGACGCGCTGGTCGACGCCGTGGCTCGGCTCACTCCCGACGACGACCGGATCGTCACGCTGCGCATCCTGCGCGACGAATCGGAGACCGCGCTGGTGCTCATCGACCATCGGGCCGACGAAGGACGAGACACGATCGATCTGCTGACCGACGCCAGCGGCGCGCACCGCTCCCGCTGGACGGTCGTGTTCGACGAGTCGACTGACGAGGTCGATCCGACCGACGCCTAGGCTCGCTCCATCGAGATCCTGGTCGTCTGCTCGGGCAACACCTGTCGCTCACCGATGGCGATGGCCCTGCTCGCGCACCACCTCGAGTCCCGCGGCATGGATGCCCGGGTGCACTCGGCCGGCACACTCGGCTGGGGTGGTCCGGCGACCGGACACGCCGTCGAGACGCTGGCCGCTCGCGGGATCGACCTCAGCGAACACGAGAGCCGCCGCATGTCGAGCACCGACGTGGGCGATGCCGATCTCGTTCTGGGCATGACCCGTGATCACGTGGTGGGCACCCTCAACCACGATCCCGAGGCGCGAGATCGCACCTTCGTGATCGGCGAACTGGCCCGACTGGGTCGGGCCCATGGTGCCCGCCGCCACGGTCAGTCGGTGCGCGAGTGGTGCGCCGAAGTGGCCGCCATCCGAACGGCGGGCCGACCGGCGGGCCGCAGTGTCGACGAGATCGCCGATCCGGTGGGTGAGGGACTCGACGTGTACGCCGCCACCGCCGATCGTCTCGATGCCCTGTGCGCCGAGATCGCTGCACTGCTACTGCCCCGTGGCGCGCACGGCGAGGTCGTCGACATCGAATCCGTCGACGCCCTCGACGGCTGAGCACCCGCTCACTCGGGGGGCGGGACCCCCACCGGCCATCCCTCCACGACCTCGACCGGTGTGGTGAACGGCGGCTGCCACCCGTCCTGGCGAGTCCAGCGACGCACGATCCGGCCGGGCACGCCGGCGACGACGCAGTGATCGGGGATCTCGCCGCGCACCACCGTGCCCGCGGCGATGGCGCAGTTGCGTCCGATCCGCGCCCCGGGCAGCACCACGACATTGGTGGCGATCCACGTGCCCGCACCCACACGAACCTCATCACCCTGGAGCACCTGTTGGCCAACGGGCAACCACGGATCGGCATAGGTGTGGTTGTGATCGGTGAAGTAGACGTTGGGAGCGACGGTCACATCGTGCTCGAGCACGATGGAGTGGCGGGCCACGAACCAGCAGTCCTTGCCCACGGTGGTGCGATCACCGATCTCGATCACGGGCGCGCAGTCATCCGGGTACACCTCGGTGGGCATGCCCACCGCCAGCGTCGTCCCTGCGCCCACGAAACAGCCGCGACCGATGTGGACGGCATGGGCGTTGGTGCAGTCACCGCGTGGGAAGGCGATGTAGGAGCCGTCGCCGAAGGACCCGTACCGTCGCGCCGTCGGTGATGCGGCATCGATGGCCCCCAGTCGACGCACCGACTCCCACAGCCGATCGATCACCACATGGGCCAGTCGACGTCCACGAGCCCGCACAACACCGGTCATGGACGACGAGGGTAGGACAATGGCCGGCGGTCCGGTTCCGGTACGGTCAGTGCTTCGACGCCCCACGGTCGCCCTTCGGAGGACGATGGCCACGCTGCGCTCCCACGCCCGCATCCACCGCACCGCCGATGATGTGTGGGCGGTGGTGGGTGATCCGTCGCGCATCATCGAATGGTTCCCGGGCCTGACGGGCGTCACCATGGCCGACGGCGTCCGCACCCTCACCATGCGCTCCGGACTGCCGGTGCACGAGGAGATCGTCACGCTCGACCACCGCCGGCGGCGTTTCCAGTACCGCATCACCGGACCGCTGCCCGTGCGCTACCACCTCGGCACGATGGATGTGATCGACGACGGCGAACCGGGATGTCTGCTGGTGTACTCCACCGAGATCGATCCGGAACCGATGGCCTTCGTGCTCGACGGGGCCATCTCCGAGGGTGTGGCCACCCTGGCCCGACTGCTGAACGACCACGCGGAGGGACGACCCTGATGGGACGCCGGATCCTGTTCATCACCACCGATCAGATGCGCTACGACGCCATCGGGGCGAACGGCGGTCACATCGCTCGCACCCCGAACATCGACGCGCTGGCCCGGGACGGCATCTCCTACGACCGGGCCCAACCGCAGAACGTCGTGTGCATGCCATCGCGGGCCACCATGGTCAGCGGTCAGGACGTCGGGACCCACGGCGTGTGGATGAACGGCGTACCCCTGCCGATCGATGCGCCCAGCGTCGCCGCCGTGCTGGGCGATGCCGGCTACCGGACGGCGCTCATCGGGAAGAGTCACTTCGAACCGTTGCTCGATCCGTTTCTGCGCTTCGAGGAGAACCGGTTCGCCTTCGACGGGAGCACCCGCGGTCATCGCGGCTTCGAGCACATGGAGCTGGCCACGCACGGCCCGGCCGGCTTCACCCACTACGCCATGTGGATGCGCGCCCACCACGCCGGTTCGATCGGGGGCTTCTTCCAGGTCCTCGATCAGGACCTCGAGGTGAGCGGGCACGGCGGTGGCGACACCGGCGCGCCCCAGGTGAAGCGCAATCCTGTTCCCCGCGACCAGTACCACACCGAATGGGTCGCCGATCGAACCATCGCCTGGCTCGACGGGCTCGAGGCCGACGATGACTGGTTCTGCTGGATGTCGGTCCCCGACCCGCACCATCCGTGGGATCCGCCCGAATCCGAGCTGCACCGCGTCGACTGGCGCGACCTCGACCTCCCGGCCGCCTACAGGACCGATGCTGCGGAACGAGAGGCGATCATCGACGCCAAACCGCGTCACTGGCGTCTCTGGTACGACGGAGAACTGGTGAGCAACTACGAGGCCCCGACGCGCTGGGTGCCGGCCACCCTCACCGCGGATCAGATCCGCGAGGTGAACGCCATCACGCATGTGGAGAACGAACTGATCGATGAGGCCATCGGTCGAGTGCTGGCCGCCATCGCTGCCCGCGGCTGGGGCGACGACCTCGATGTCGTGTTCACCACCGATCACGGCGAGTTCCAGGGCGACTACGGACTGCTGTTCAAGGGCCCGTACCACGTCGACTCCCTCATGCGGATCCCACTCATCTGGCGTCCGGCCCCGTCGGCCGGCGGTGGGGTCGACGCCCGGGCCCGCGTGTCGCGTCCGGTCGGTCTGCGGGACCTCGCCCCGACGTTCTGCGCCATCGCCGGCGTCGACGTCCCCGCCTGGATGGACGGGCGTCCTCTGCCCATCGACGACGCCGACGCCACTGCCCGCGCCTTCGAACGGGTCACCACCGAATGGGACAGCCAGCAACCCGATGGCACCGAGATCCACCTTCGCACCATCGTGCGCGACCGCTGGGTGCTCACCGAGTACCGACCCGGCACCGTGCACGACGGCACCGAGGGCGAGCTCTACGACATCGAGGACGATCCCCTGCAGTTCGTGAACCTGTGGGACGACCCGGCTCGACGCGCCGTGCGCGACGAACTCGTCGACGATCTGCGGGCCAACATCGTCGAGCCCGACATGTGGCGCCGAGCCCAGGCTCCGGTCTGAACCCCGCAGGGCTCAGAGCATCGAGGCCAGCACCTCGAGGGTGGCGTCGCGATTGGTGAAGGGCACGGCCACGAACTCGGTGGCTCCAGCGGCGAAGAAACGTTCGACGGCATCGCGCACCACCGAGGCCGGGCCGACGATGGCGACGTCGGCCGGACCGTCGACCCCCTCCCGATCGAGCATGGCCCGATACGAGGGCAACATCCCGTAGACGGCGAAGTCGCGGGCTGCCATCTCCCGGGCGCCCGCTTCGTCATCGGTGACGGCCACGGGCAGCGCACAGACGATCCGGGGTGCTGGTCGCCCCGCTTCGGCCGCTGCCGCCGTGATGGTCGGTGCGATGTGCGACTCGATGGTGCCGGCACCGGTCATCCACGTCGCCGTTCCCTGTGCCATGCGCGCCGTGAGTCGTAGCATCTGCGAACCGAGCGCGGCGACGAGCACGTCGACTGGCGTGGAATCGGCGATGTCGAGAGCCAGATGCGCACTCAGCGTCTCACCGGTGGCATCGGCCGGCTCGCCCCGCAGCAACGGCGTGAGCACGTCGAGGTACTCGCGCATGTGCCGCACCGGTTTGTCGAACGACATGCCGAACATCCCCTCGATCACCATCTGGTGCGACAGGCCGATGCCCAGCGAGAAACGACCGCCGGCCACCTGCTGCACCGTGCGCGCCTGGGCAGCCAACATCGATGGGTGCCGCGGGTAGGTGGGCACCACCGCCGTGCCGAATTCGATGTCGGGCACCTCATGGGCGACGACGGCCAGTGTGGTCAGCGCGTCGATGCCGAAGATCTGAGGCATCCAGAACGAACCGAACCCCATGTCGGCGAAGAGACGTGCGTGCTCCACCCCCTTGTCCACGCTGGCGGGCTGACTGAAGATGCCGATCCTCATGGGGGCTCCTGTTCGTGATGCGGGCGGTGGTGGTCGGTGCTCAGTCGGCGAGGTCGCGCAGCGCCTCGGCGTGGGCCTCGAGCACGGCCGGCGAGTGCGGGGGCGGCAGGTACACGATCCCCAGTTGCACCCCCACGTCGGCGAAGGCCGCCGCCTGTGCTGCGGTGCGCGCCGGGTCGGCGGCATCGGCCAGCAGGTGGATCGAGGTGGTGATCTCGGCGGGATCGCGTCCGATGCGGTCACAGGCGGC
Source organism: Acidimicrobiia bacterium (assembly GCA_046093735.1). GTDB lineage: Bacteria > Actinomycetota > Acidimicrobiia > Acidimicrobiales > Acidimicrobilacustridaceae > Acidimicrobilacustris. The sequence continues at coordinate 13,827 of JBJTGD010000218.1, forward strand.
GAGGAACACCTCGTGGTCGGCCTTCCACTTCTCCGGTGGTCCACCCGGATGGTTCCAGTGATCGGCCCAACGCGCCGCAGCCGGAATCGTGCGGCGATGCCCGGCGCCGCCGATGCACAGCGGAGGATGCGGTCGTTGGACCGGCTTCGGTTCGCAGTAGGCATCGGTCAGGTCGTAGTACTCGCCGTGGAAGTTCGACACCCGGTTCTCCAGCAGCGACAGGACCACCTGCACACCTTCGTCGAACCGATCGAACCGCTCGGTGAGCGTCTCGCCGAGATCGATGCCGTAGGCATCGGCCTCCTCGTGGTTCCATCCGGCACCGATCCCGAGTTCGAGTCGCCCGTTGGAGATGATGTCGACGGTGGCGGCCATGTTGGCCAGCACCGCCGGATGTCGATACGGCATACCCGTCACCAGCACACCGACACGCACTCGCGTCGTAGCCTGCACCAGCGCGGTCAACGTCGACCACCCCTCGAGGCACGGGCCGTGACTGTCATCGGAATGGATCGGGTAGAAGTGATCGAAGTTCCACCCCGACTCGTAGAGGTCGATGTCGTCGGCTGCTCGCCAGACATCGAGCATCGCTGGCCACGTCGTGTGCTGTGGTGAGGTCTTGAAGCCGAAGCGCACGGGCCGAGACTAACGACGCGCCGCACCCCGCGCCGCCGTCACTCCCACGAACCCGTTCGACGCTCCCGCTTGCGGCTGGCTTGGCGACGTTTGCTCTCCAGTCGCCGCTCGACCGCGGCGCGAGAGGGGCGAGAGGGGCGACGCGGCCGCTCGGTGCGCAGGGCGTTGGCCAATCGCCGGCGCAGTCGCTCGGCGGCCAGGCGCCGGTTGCGGGCCTGGGACCGCTCGTCGTCCGCGGCAGCCACCACCACCGGGCCGAGCCTCTCCAGCACCCGCTGGCGTTGGAACTCCGTCAGCGCCTGCGAGGCCGTCACGTCGAACCTGACCTCGGCCCGGGTGTGGGCCCGATTGGCGTGCTGCCCGCCCGGACCTCCGCTCGGCGAGAACGACCAGCGCAGCTCGTGCGCGGGGATCACGAGTGACGATGTCACCTCGAGATCCTCACCACCGGCCATGGGCGAAGGCTACGCAGGGCTGCGACGTCGTCGGAGTCCGGCGGCACGGAGTCGCTGCAGCAGTTCGCGCGACGACACCGGCACGGCGCCGAGCGCGATGGCCCGTTCACGCCATTCGGTGGGGACGTCGTAATGATCCCCCTGGAACCCACGTCGCGGGATCCCCAGACGATCGGCGAACGCATGGAGTTCGTCGAGACTCTCGTCGCTCACGAGATGCGCCCACCGGCGTCCGTCATGGGGCCAGATCGCAGCATCGACGAGGATCGTCACCGGCCCGACGCTAGCGACCACTCGGTCGTGGCATCGACGACACCGTTCACCCCGGAAGATCGGCGGCCGTCAACTTCCACGGATGACGGGTCAGGCGCGACACATCGAATCGGGCGGCGACATCGTCGACGGTGAGGATCTCGCCGGGCACGGCCAACCCGAGCGAGACCGCGAACAGCGAGATGATGTCGCCGATCGTGCGCCCCAGCGCCAGTTGATCGTCGAGGGTCACCGACCCGTGACGTTTGGCCAGACGTTCACCGTCGGGACCGAGCACCAGGGGCACGTGCAGATGAGCAGGGACGTCGAGACCCAGCAATCGGGCCAGCAGTATCTGCCGCGGCGTGGTGTCGAGGAGGTCATCGCCCCGCACCACCTCCCGCACCCCCTGCGCCGCGTCGTCCACCACCCCGGCGAGGTTGTACGCCGGCGTGCCGTCGGCCCGGCGCACGATGAAGTCGTCCACCTCCCCCAGTCGTTCGCCGGCCAGCCGATCGACGAACCCGACCACCGCGCCCTCGGCCCGCAGACGCAGCGACGGTCGCCGACCGGCCGCCTCCCGTTCGGCTCGCGCCGCCGCACCGAGGGTGCGACACGTGCCCACATAGGCGCCCGGTGGTCGTCCGTGGGGTGCGGCGACCGCAGCGGCTGCCTCGGCCAACACCTCTCGACGGGTGCAGTAGCAGGGATAGGTCAGGTCGTCGGCGATCAGCTGGTCGATGGCTGCCGCGTACACCTCGGTGCGCTCGGACTGCCGCAGCACGGGGCCATCGTGCGCCAGACCGAGACGTTCGAGATCGGCCAACGCCGATCGCTCGTGTTCGGGTCGGCAGGCGGCCGCGTCCATGTCCTCGATGCGCACCATGAACGCCGAGCCGGCCGAGCGCGCTGCGGCCCACGCCACGAGAGCGGTGCGAAGGTTGCCGAGATGGAGCGTGGCCGTGGGGCTGGGAGCGAAGCGCCCGGCACTCATCGGTCAGCCAGTCTCCGCTCGATCTCATCCCACAGGGATTCGTAGGACTTCGCTGCTCGCGAGCCCCGAGCGAACGCACCGACCGGGCGCCGTTCGACGCCCATGCGCTCGACATCGTTGGAGTTGACGATCACGCTCTCGAGCAGGTCGGGATGGGCCTCACGGAACTCCGACATGAACCGTCGATGGAGCCGTCGGTGCCGATCGACGATCGAGAAGAACCCGAGGATGCGAAGGTCGCGCACCATGTCCGGGTTGTCATCGACGAACCGGTCGAGTTGTTCGTAGGTGCGCAGGGAGAGCGTCGTCGGGATCGTCGGTACCAGCAGGGCATCGGCGGCACGGAAGATCCCCTCCGACGTCAGCGAGATGCTGGGTGGGCAGTCGAGGATCACCGTGTCGTACTCCTCGGCCACCGAACGCAGCGCCCGTCGGATCCGGGTCAATGGCTTCTTGGCATCATCGAGCCAGAGATCGAGATGTCGATAGGAGAAGTCGGCCGGCACCAGATCGAGGTTCTCGTGATCAGTGGCCTTGATGGCATCGCCGAGTTCCGCCGATCCCTTCACGATGGACTTGCCACCCCCGGGCACCTTGGGCTTGATGCGGAAGTAGAAGGTCGCTGCTCCCTGGGGATCGAGGTCCCACACCAGCACCCGATCCCCGCGGGTCGCGGCCACATGGGCGAGGTTGACGGCAGACGCCGTCTTCCCGACCCCTCCTTTGATGTTGTAGGTGGCCAGGACCCTCATCGTGGCGAACCCTTCCGGACGGGCACGAGGCGCTCGACGGCGCGCCGTACCCGTCGATCGTCGAAGTCGTCGAACGCCGCCCGGGATCGCGAACGCGCCCGGCGACTCGTGCGATCGAGATGCTCGACCACTGCGTCGGTGGCGATCTCCACGTCGGGGGCGAGGTCGCCACGGCCTGCGACCAGTTGGCGCACGGCAAGGGCCTGCACCGCGTCGTCCTGGAACGTCCCCAACTCGTCTTGGAGTCGTCGGAGCGGCTCGGTCACCCTCACCACGGCATCGGCATCGAACACGGGAGCGAACGACTCGAGCAAGTAGCGCAGACGCTTGGCGTCCTTGCGCAGATCATGGAGGACCGACGGGGGCGACGACTTCCGCACTCTCCGACCGGTGCGGATCACCCGGCGATGGGCATCGCGCACCGATGCGGCCGCCACCTCGAGCAGTGTTCGTCCGGCCGCCGACGCCGTGTCCGCAGTCCATCGAGCGTCGTCCTCGAGCCACGCCGCCCACGCAGCACCGAAGTCGATCCGTCGTCGGGATCGCAATTCATCGGCCATGCGGGCCTGCTCTTCGACGCGATGTGACCAGAACAGCTCGAGCAAAGGCGCCAGCCAGTCCCGATGATCGGCCCCGAGTGCATCGACGAACTGGGGATGGTCGGCGACGAGGACATCGGCATCGCGAGTGGGGGTCGTGACATCGCCGAGCCACAGGAACTCGGTGCGGAAGTGCGCCCGTTCGTCAGACGCCAGCACGGTGTCGCCCTCGCGCAGGAGGGTGCGGATGCGACGAATGGCCACCCGGAAGGCGTGCAGATCCTCGGGATCGCGCCCCGACAGCACACCGACGAAGCGCTCGTTCAAGTTCGCCGTGAGTCGACGCATCACCGACCGCCAGCCTTCGATCGCCGTCATCGTGCCGATCAGTGTCTCCCCGGCCGTTCGAACGGCCGACCGATCGATCGACCACGTGGTCGTCGGACGCAGAGCGAAGTGCTCGTGCAGATCGGCGGTCAACCGTTCGGCCTCGCTCCGGTAGCCCCTCAGCGCCACGACCTCGATGAGCAACGGCATTGGGTCGCTCTCGGACGCCGTGTCGTCGACCACCACCCGCACGATGGTCTTCTCCTCATCGTCGAGGCTCGACAGCGAGATGACCCGCGACCGGACTGCGTCGGCGACGACGAGGGGGGACGAGCCGGCGATCTCCACCAGTCGGG
>JBJTGD010000219.1:0-9249 GCA_046093735.1 Acidimicrobiia bacterium
GAACGCGCCGGTTCCCGATCCGCTCGTGTGGTTGACCTGGGTCGGCGCCCACACGACGACCCTGCGCCTGGCCACCGGCGTGATGATCCTGCCGCTGCGCAACCCCGTGGTCCTGGCCATCGTGGGCGAGGTCGTGGATCCGCTTCCGCCGCGGCCCAGCGGTCTCACCGTGGTCTCGTTGATCGCCCAGTTCGGGGAGGAACGGGCACTGGCCGATCCGGTGGGGTGTGTGGTGGAACTCGCACTCGAACACGTCGAGCACTGAGAAACGGACCCAGCGGTTCAGACCTTGGCGATCACCTCGTCGGCGAATCGGGCCATGGCCTCGGGCAGGTCGTTCGGGTCCATGGCCAGAGGGGGCACGAGGAACCGCGTCACACCGGCGTCGGCCAGCATCCGGATCGTCTCCACCCGAGGCGCGCCGCCAGTGGTGATCTCGATGTCGTCGGGATCGCGACCGGCCTCGCGGGCCGCCTCGCGCACCACCGGGAGCAGTTCGGCCAACGATCGAGGATCGGCCGGGAAGAACCCGTCACCCAGTCGACCGGCGCGGCGGGCCGCCGGTCGAGAGTGGCCACCGACGACGATGGGGATGGAGGCACCGGCCGGCTTCGGGAACGAGTGGATGTCGGTGAACGAACTGTGCGTGCCCTCGTGGGTCGAGACCTCGGTGGTCCACAACGCGCGCAACGCGGCGATCGAGTCGTCGGTGTGGGCGCCGCGGTCGTCCCAACCGACGCCGATGGCATCGAACTCCTCGTGCAACCACCCGACACCCACGCCGAGGATGAATCGTCCGCCGGTGAGCATGTCGAGAGTGGCGCACTCCTTGGCCAGGACCACGGGGTTGCGCAGCGGCAGGATCATCACGCCGGTGGCCAGGCGCAGGGTCGTCGTGTGGGCGCCGACCCAGGTCAACCACACGAGCGGATCGGGAACCGGCGCGTTCTCGTCACCGGGCATCCGTCCGTCGCGTGAGTACGGGTACTCGCTGCGGTAGCCCTTGGGGATGGCCGGGTGCTCGACCGTCCACACGCTCTCGAAGCCGTTCTGCTCGGCGCACCGACCCATGGTGATCGCGCCGTCGGGCGTGGCGTAGGCACCGGTGTTGGCGAAGATGATCCCGAAGTCCATCGCCGCACCGTAGGCGGGATCGCCGTCCGACGAGGGTGCCGGTCAGTCGTCGGTGCCGGGGTGCGAGGCCCGGTAGTCGGTGAGCGTCACCAGGGGAGGACGCTCGGCGTAGACGATGTCGATCTCGTCGAGGTCGGGAGGGCGCAGCGTGAAGGCATCGACGGCCAGATCGGCATCGGCCCGGCGCAGCGCAGCCTGCAGTACTTGTGCAGCCTGAGGCGCCAGTTCGTGCAGGGGGCGGTTTCGGTGGATCCGCTCACCGAGGTCGACCTGGGCGATGGAGTCGGCCCCGACGCGCGCCGCGATGTCGAGGAGCATGGCGATGTCGACGCCATAGCCGGTCACGAAACCGATCTGCTCCAGCACTGATCGTCGCCCGCCGTACTCGCCCGACAGCGGCTGCACGATGCCGGCCAGTTCGGCGAAGCACATCGTGAGCAGTGGTCGGGCCACCAGTTCGGTGACGCGGCCGCCGCCGCGCACGTGACCGTCCACAGGGCGTTCGTAGAACCCCTTCACGAATCCGATGGTCGGATCGGTCAGGAGGGGACCGAGCAGACCGGTGATAAAGCGCGTCGAGAAGTCGCGCACATCGGCGTCGACCCAGATCACCAGATCTCCCGTCGACGCGTACAACGACTTCCACAGAGCTTCGCCCTTGCCATGTCCGCGGCCGTACTCGACCAGCACCGCCGAGGCGTCGACCACGGTCGCCCCGGCGGCCGCGGCCACGGCCGAGGTCCGATCGGTGGAGTGGTCGTCGATGACCACGATCTCGTCCACGAGGTGGAGGTCCTCGACGAGATCGGTGCGGATCCTCTGCACGATCTGTCCGACCGTCGGTTCCTCGTTGCGGGCGGGGATGCACACCGACACCGAGGTGGTGCCCTTCGCGCCCGCCAGTGCGGTCGGGTCGAACTCGGTCGCCACGTGGGTGCGGGGGGTGTTCACCGCTCCATCGTCGGCGACCGATCGGGTGCTGGCAAGGACGGTGGCCCGATCACCCGGGGTGGGGAGGCTCGGGCCCGGCCGCTAGGGTTCGGCCTCGTTCGGTCCCACTGCCCCGAGGTCCCCGATGAGCGTCACCGTCAGAGTCCCCCCGGTGTTCCGTCCCCTGACCGCTGGTCAGTCCACCGTGCAGGTGGAGGGCGCCACCGTGGCCCAGGTGCTGACCAGTCTCGAGGCCGCCCACCCCGGTTTCCGGGCCAAGTTGCTGGGCGATGACGGGGCCCTGGTGCGCTACGTGAACGTGTTCGTCGACGATGACGACGTTCGTTTCCTGCAGGGGCTCGACACCCCCGTGCCCGATGGCGTGACCGTGTCGATCATGCAGGCGGTGGCCGGCGGGGCCTGAATCAGCCCTGCGGCGCACATCCATTCCGGCCCGAGGTTGCGATCGGCGGCTCCGGGTGGTTTCCTGTTAGCAGTCTCATAGCGAGAGTGCTAACCAGTCGCCTCGGGCGGCTGTGACAGGAACATCCGTCCCCCGACGGCTCACCGGAGAGGAACAACGATGGCGAAGATCATCGAATTCGACGAGAAGGCCCGCCGAGGTCTCGAGCGGGGCATGAACCAGCTCGCCGACGCTGTGCGCGTCACCCTCGGCCCCAAGGGCCGCAACGTGGTGCTCGACAAGAAGTGGGGCGCCCCGACGATCACCAATGACGGCGTCTCCATCGCCAAGGAGATCGAGCTCGAGGACCCCTCCGAGAAGATCGGTGCCGAGCTGGTCAAGGAGGTGGCCAAGAAGACCGACAACGTCGCCGGCGACGGGACCACCACCGCCACGGTGCTGGCCTGGTCGATGGTGCGTGAGGGTCTGCGCAACGTGGCCGCCGGCGCCAATCCGATGTCGCTGAAGAAGGGCATCGAGACCGCGGTGGCCGCAGCCGTCGAGGCCATCCACTCGGTGGCCGCCGATGTGGAGGACAAGTCGCAGATCGCACAGGTCGCCGGCATCTCCGCTGCCGACCCGGAGATCGGCGAGATGATCGCCGAGGCCATCGACAAGGTGGGCAAGGACGGCGTCATCACCGTCGAGGAGTCGAACACGTTCGGCATGGAGATGGATCTGGTCGAAGGCATGCGCTTCGACAAGGGCTACATCTCGCCGTACTTCGTGACCGACACCGACCGCATGGAGGCGTCGCTCGACAACCCCTACATCCTCTTCGTGGGATCGAAGATCACGGCCGTGCGCGATCTCGTGCCGGTGCTCGAGAAGGTCATGCAGGCGGGCAAGCCGCTGGTGATCATCGCCGAGGACATCGAGGGCGAGGCCCTGGCCACCCTCGTGGTCAACAAGATCCGCGGCACGTTCAACTCGGTGGCCGTCAAGGCTCCGGGCTTCGGTGACCGTCGCAAGGCGATGCTGCAGGACATGGCGATCCTCACCGGTGGTCAGGTCATCACCGAGGACGTCGGTCTCAAGGTGGAGAACACCACGCTCGATCTGCTCGGTCAGGCCCGCAAGGTGGTCGTGTCCAAGGATGAGACGACCATCGTCGAGGGCGCCGGCGTCGAGGCCGACATCTCCGGCCGCATCGCCCAGATCAAGGCCGAGATCGACAAGACCGATTCCGACTACGACCGCGAGAAGCTCCAGGAGCGTCTGGCCAAGCTGTCGGGCGGTGTCGCCGTGCTCAAGGTCGGTGCCGCCACCGAGGTGGAGCTCAAGGAGAAGAAGCACCGCATCGAGGACGCGGTCAGCACCACCAAGGCCGCCATCGAGGAGGGCGTCGTCGCCGGTGGTGGCGTGACCCTGCTGCGCGCCCAGGCCCGGGTGCTCGAAGTGGCCAAGGACCTCGATCGTGACGAGGCCACCGGTGCGCGCATCGTGGCCCATGCGCTCGAGGAGCCGCTGAAGCAGATCGCCACCAACGCCGGTCTCGAGGGCGGTGTCGTCGTGGAGCGCGTGCGCAACATGTCGGGCGCCTCCGAGGGCCTCAATGCCGCCACCGGCGAGTACGAGGATCTGGTCAAGGCCGGCATCATCGACGCCGCCAAGGTGACGCGTTCCGCTCTCCAGAACGCGGCATCGATCGCTGCACTGTTCCTCACCACGGAGGCCGTCATCGCCGACAAGCCGGAGTCCTCGGGCCCGGCCATGCCGGACATGGGCGACTTCTGATCCGACCGATCGGGTCACATTTCGTGCGGTGGGCGCCCTGCGGGGCGCCCCTCGGCGCGTTCGGCCCCGTGGTCCACAACCACGCGAAGGTGCGGCGGGCCGGTCGATGGCCGTGGCCCGGTACCGTCGCGGCATGACCCGTCGGCGCTCCGAGACCGTGCTGGCCCGCCGAGTCGGGGGACCGGATGTCGGTGGACGGCGTCCCGAAGCGGTCATCGTCGAAGAACCGCTCGAGATCCGACTCGACGGCCACCTGGTGGCCACCACCATGCGCACGCCGGGGGACGATTTCGAACTGGCCGTCGGTCTGTGCCACAGCGACGGACTGCTGGCCGGTGCGCCGGTGCTGACCTGTCGCTACTGCGGCACGGGTTCCGCAGTGGAGACCGAGTTCAACGTCGTCAGTGTCGACACCGGTGGTCGAGCCCCCGAGCCACGGGCCCGACTCACCACCACGTCGTCGTCGTGCGGGATCTGCGGATCGGAACAGATCGAGGCCCTCACCGCCCGGCTCGACCCGATCCCTCGCCATGATCCCTGGCCGCTCGAGGTGGCCCTCGGCGTGGTCGAGTCGGTCCGCAGCGCACAGCAACTGTTCGAGACGACCGGTGGCGTGCACGCAGCGGCGGCCTTCGATCGTGCTGGTGAGATCTCGGTGACGCGTGAGGACATCGGTCGACACAACGCAGTCGACAAGGTCGTGGGCCGCCTCCTGCTCGATGGTCGATTGCCGGCCCGCGGACTGGGTCTGTTCGTCAGCGGGCGAGCCTCGTTCGAGATCGTGCAGAAGGCATGGTCGGCCGGGTTCGAACTCGTCATCGCCGTCTCCGCCCCTTCCGCCATGGCCGTGGAGACCGCTGAGCGTGCGGGCATGACCCTCATCGGGTTCGTGCGCGGCGGCGAGGCCAACGTCTACGCCGAATCCGAGGAGCACTGATGGGTCGCATCAACCCACGACTGTGGGCCGACTGGCGGCCGCTCGGCATCGGACTCGACAAGCCCTTCCATCACTTCGAGATGGTGAAGTTGGCGTGGCAGAACCGGCGCCACGGTCGGTACGCGTGGAAGGTGTTGACCCAGGGCGTATGCGACGGGTGTGCGCTGGGTGTCGCCGGCCTGCACGACTGGACGATGGACGACGTCCATCTGTGTCTCACCCGTCTGCGCCTGCTGGAGATCAACACGCTCGACGCCATGCCCGAGGGTGCGCTGGCCGATGTGGCCTCGCTGCGTCTCCGTTCGGGCGCCGAACTTCGATCGATGGGACGGCTCGCCCATCCGATGCGTCGGCGGCAGGGTGAGCGGGGCTTCACCCGCATCTCGTGGGACGAGGCGCTCGGCGCCCTCGCCGACGGAATCACGAGCACCACTCCCGAGCGCGTCGGCATGTTCGTCACCAGCCGAGGCATCACCAACGAGACCTACTACTTGGCCGGCAAGGCGGCTCGGGCCATGGGCATCGCCAATGTCGACTCCGCGGCCCGCATCTGTCACGCGCCGTCGACCACGGCCCTGAAGTCGACCGTCGGTGTGGCTGCCACCACGTGCTCGTTGTCGGACGTGCTCACCACGGATCTGCTCATCATCTGGGGTGCCAATCCGGCCAACAACCAACCGGTGTTCATGAAGCACCTCTACAAGGCCCGCGTGAACGGCACGCGAGTGGTGGTCGTGAACCCGTACCTCGAACCCGGACTCGACCGGTATTGGGTGCCGTCCACCACCGAGTCGGCCATCTTCGGCACGAAGATGTGCGATCTGCACGTACCGGTGCGGCCCGGCGGTGATGTGGCATTGGCCGACGCTGCGCTGAAACGACTGATCGAGCGGGGCGCGGTCGACGAAGCCTTCATCGCCGAGCACACCGCCGGATGGGACGACGTGGTCGCTGCTCTCGATGACGTGACCTACGAGACGTTGCTCGACGAATGCGGCCTGACCATGGCTCAGCTCGATGCCTTCGTGGACGAGTACGCCCGGGCCGGCACCGCCGTGCTGTTGTGGTCGATGGGGATCACCCAACACGTGCACGCCGGCGAAGGGGTGCGCGGCATCGTCAACCTCGCGCTGGCCCGGGGCAACGTCGGACGCGATGGCGCGGGACTCATGCCCTTGCGCGGACACAGCGGTGTGCAGGGCGGCGCCGAGATGGGTGCGTATGCCACGGCGCTGCCCGGAGGGGTGACGCCGACGCCCGAGAGCGCTGCGGCGTTGTCGGTCCAGTGGGGTTTCGACGTGCCCGATCACCCCGGGATGACGGCGGCCGAGATCCCCGAAGCGGCGCTGCGCGGTGAACTCGACGTGCTGTGGATGTCGGGCGGCAACTTCCTCGAGGCGTTGCCCGACCCGGCCATGGTGGAGCGGGCCATGGAGGCGGTGCCGCTGCGTGTGCACCAGGACATCGTCGTCAACACTCAGATGCTGCTGCCCGGTGACGACGTGATCCTCCTTCCCGTCACCACCCGGTACGAGCAGGAGGGTGGCGGCACCGAGACGACCACCGAACGTCGCATCGTCTACTCGCCCGAGATCCCGCGACAGATCGGCGAGGCCCGCAGCGAATGGCGCCTGTTCGCCGACGTGGCGACCAGGGTGCGTCCTGAGGTGGCCGATGCGTTCGCATGGGCCGACAACCGGACACTGCGGACCGAGATCGCCCGCGTCGTGCCCGCCTACGCGGGGATCGAGACACTGGCCGCCACTGGTGATCAGGTGCAGTGGGGTGGACCGCACCTGTGCGAGGGCGGCGTCTTCCCGACCGTCGATGGGCGGGGGCGATTCAGTGTGCTCGAGCGACCGTCCACCGAACTGCCCGACGGCGCCTTCCTCGTCTCGACACGCCGGGGCAAGCAGTTCAACACCATCGTGCAGGGCGACCACGATCCCCTCACGGGCGCCTCCCGCGACGCCGTCTTCATCGATGAGGTCGACGCCCACCGGCTCGGCATCACCGATGGTGATCGAGTCGTACTGCGCAGCGAGACGGGGGAGTACAAGGGTCGGGCCCGGCTCACTCGTCTGGCCCGGCGTTCGCTGCAGGTCTACTGGCCCGAGGGCAACGTGCTGCTGGCCGCCGGTCCCGAGCATCGGGAGTCGGCCTCGAGGGTCCCCGACTACAACGCCGTGGTGTCGGTGGAGCGGGCCTGAGGGCGGCAGCCGGGCCGAAATCGTCGGGGGTCCCGGCCCGTAGACTGCGCTGGTGATCGAGACCGTCTCCCCCAATGTCGGCATGGCCGTGGTGCACCTGTTCTGCAAGGTGGGGCCGCTGGTCGAGGCCGACGCCGTGATCGCCGCCGTCGAGAAGGCCCAAGCCGATGGTGACCAAGTGGTCACCGTCGCCATCCTCGGTCACAAGGCCGACCTCGCCTTCATGGCCGTCGGTACCGACCTGTGGCGGATCCGCCGTCTGCAGGCTGCACTGCAGGCTGCCGGACTGGAGATCGCCGACTCGTACGTCTCGCTCACCGAACTCTCGGAGTACGCCCAGGGCGTGCCCGAACCGCAGAGGTCGGCCCGGCTGACCCCGCAGTTGCCACCGCCCGACAAGCCGGCCTGGTGCTTCTATCCGATGTCGAAGCAGCGCGGCGATGTGCACAACTGGTTCACGCTCCCCTACGACGAGCGCAAGGAGATGATGTACGAGCACGGCGCGTCCGGCCGTAACTTCGCCGGCCGGGTCGTGCAGGTCGTGACCGGTTCGGCCGGTCTCGACGATTGGGAGTGGGGTGTGACCCTGTTCGCCACCGCACCGGACGATCTCAAGGAGGTCGTCTACACGATGCGGTTCGACCGGGCCTCGGCGCTCTATGCCGAGTTCGGACCGTTCTACACGGGCATGGTCGCACCGGTGGCCGACGTGTTGGCCGAGCTCGGCATCGACTGAGTCGCCATGTCGCTCGTCGGCTCCGATCTGATCGGTGACGAGGTGGATCACGCGCTCGAGCGTCTGCGCATCGAGTTGCGGAACCTCGGTTCGGTGGTGGTGGCCTTCAGCGGTGGCGCCGATTCGGCCTTCCTCGCCCACATGGCCCATGACGAACTCGGCGAACGCGCCGTCGCCGTCACGGCGGTGTCGCCCTCGTTGGCCGGACGTGAACGGGATGACTGTGCCGAACTGGCTCGTGAGTGGGGGCTCACGTGGGTTGAGGTGGAGACCACCGAGCTCGACGACGAGCAGTACGTGCGCAACGACGCCGACCGCTGCTTCCGGTGCAAGACCGCACTCATGGACGTGTTGGAGCCCATGGCCGCCGATCGCGGTGCGGTCGCCGTGCTCGGCGTGAACCTCGATGATCTCGACGATCACCGTCCGGGTCAGCGTGCGGCTGCTGAGCGCGGCGCGCAGTTCCCGTTGGTCGACAGCGGTTTCACCAAGGCGATCGTGCGTGAGGCATCGCGTCGACTGGGATTGCGCACGTGGGACAAGCCGGCCGCGGCGTGTCTGTCGTCGCGGGTTCCCTACGGCACGGCCGTCACCGTCGGGGTGCTCGGTCGAGTCGAGCGAGCCGAAGCGGCGTTGCACGACCTCGGGTTCACGGCGCTTCGGGTGCGTCACTATGGCGACGTGGCTCGCATCGAGGTGCCCGTTCCCGAGTTGGCCCGCGTGGTCGAGTGTCGTGAGCAGGTCGTCGTTGCTGTGAAGTCGGCGGGCTATCGGTACGTCACCCTCGATCTCGAGGGGCTGCGCTCGGGCAACCTCAACGACGCGCTCGACCGGTGACCGATCCCGCCGGACCCTCCGTCGCCGATCTCCAAGCGCTCCAGCGCCACGCAACGGCGTTGGCCGACGGCATCGAGGAGGCGCTGGGTCCGTGGGTGGCCCAGTGCGTGCGCACCCGGATCGAGGACTCGGGCGGCGTGTTCACCGCCGAGGTGCGGGATCGGGCTGCGGCTGCTGGGCGTGCCGCCGTCGAGGACACCGTGCCTCGGATCCGGGCGTTGCTCGAACTCGACATCGACGCCCAGCCCACCGGGCCACTGTCCGT
>JBJTGD010000220.1:0-14105 GCA_046093735.1 Acidimicrobiia bacterium
GACCGGTCGACCAGATCGACCTTGTTGCACACAACGAGATCCGCCTCCCGTATCTGCGCCCGGACCAGGTCACCCACCCAGCGATCGTTCACTCGTTCGTCGATCGATGCGGCATCGACGACGCAGACGGTGGCGTCGAGACGGAGCCCGGGCAGCGCCGCGTAGTTGGCGATGGTGGCCAGTTCACCGACCCCGCTCGACTCGATCAGCACCCGATCAGGGAGGGGACCGGCGGCGCCGATCCGGACGCGCGCCCCCATCCGACCTACGGAGAGGTCGCAGCACACACAGCCGTTGGCGAAGGTGAGCACCTCACCGTCGTGGTCCACCAGCAGCGCAGCGTCGATGTCGAGGTCGCCGAAATCGTTCACCACCACGGCCACTGGTCGGCGGGCATGACGGAGAACGTGGTTGACCAGCGTCGTCTTGCCGGCGCCGAGATACCCGCCGACGACAGTGACGGGGAGGTCCCGATCGTTCACGCGCAGAACACACCGCTCCGGGCGGTGGCGACGACACCGATGGCGGCGATCTCGTCGGGCGCAACGGCGAGCGGATCAGCGTCGAGCACGGCGAGATCGGCGAACTTGCCGGCCTGGATCGAGCCGATCTCGTGGTCCATACGCAATATGAACGCACTGCCCAGCGTCATGGCCCCGAGCGCCTGCGCCGGAGTGATGCACTCGTCGAGTCCCAAAGGCCGACCCGTCGCCGTGCGTCGGTTCACGGCATGGTGCATCGTGGCCAGCGGTGAGATCGGTGTGACCGGGGTGTCGCAGTGCAGCGAGATCGGGACTCCGGCGGCGAGCGCCGTGGCTGCCGCGTCCATGCGAGCCGCTCGGTCGGGACCGATGATGAGATCGCGGTGCTGATCACCCCAGTACCAGATGTGATTGGAGAAGATGTTGGCGCACCCCCCGAGCGCGGCGAGTCGGCGATACTGCGACGCCGTGGTCAGTTGCGAGTGGGTCACGGTGTGGCGGTGGTCCCATCGTGGATGCTGCTGGAGGGCGTCGGCCAACACGTCGAGGAACAATTCGGTCGCCTCGTCGCCGTTGCAGTGCACATGGATGAGGGCGCCGGCGGCGTGGAAGGAGGTGAACGTCTGACGGAACGTCTCCGGAGCCATCACCCAGATCCCGCGCGCCTCACGATCGAGATATCCGGGCGGGAGCAGTCGTGCCGTGCGCTGCTGGATGCTCCCGTCGAGCACGATCTTGATGTGGCCGACGCGGAACGCGTCACTGCTGCGACCGCGCAGATCGTCCATGACCGCCCGGGCGCTGTCGACATCGAATGCGCGACCCGCCATGAGGAACGACGACAGTCGCACCGGGAAGTCGGATTCGTCGACGACGGCCCGGGTGGTGGCGACCGCCTCGGGATTCGATGGCGTCGTCGTGCCGAGGTCGACCACCGTGGTGCACCCGACACTCGCTGCTTCACGGCCGAAGCGACGGAGCGTGATGGCCGGATCGGCACTGGCGAAGATCTTTCCGAGACCAGGAACGAGCGACATCGCCGCCGGCTCCCGCAACTCGCCATCGGGTCGGCCATCCCGATCGACGACCACCCCGACCACGTTCGTATGCGCGGCGACGTTGCCAACCTCGAGTGCGGCGGTGTTGACCGAGGCCACGTGACCGCTGGCGTGCAGGACAAAGATCGGGCGAGTGCGCGACACCCGATCGAGATCGGCTGCGCACAAGCGCTCGCCGCCGAGGTAGACGGAGTCGAATCCCCATCCGAGCAGCATCTCGTCGCCGTCGATCCTCGACTCCGCTTCGCGCAGGCGTTCGACGACGGCACTGATCGACGGGCACCCCGACCACTTGTGCCCGTCGGTGTCGGTGCGGTCGAAGTAGCCGAGATAGGGGAACTCCCACAGATGGGCGCCGAACACGTGCGTGTGGGCCTCCACGAAGCCCGGCACGATCACGTGATCGGCGAAGCGGTCATCGATGCGCGCCGGTCCGTAAGCCGACAGTTCATCGAGCGTGCCGACGGCCAGCACCCGACCGCCCCGCACGGCGACAGCATCGGCGACGGGTCGACCACGATCGAGCGTGCGCACGAGCCGCGACCGGTACACGACCGTCTCGGCGTCGTCGGCAGGAGTGGAGGATCCGGTCATGGTCCCGACACGAGGCAGCGCCGGCAGTCCGGTCCTCCTACTGTCGGGGCGTGGCCATCGACGCGCACGATCGCAGCGGGGACTTCGACATCGTGATCGTGGGCGCCGGATCGGCAGGCTGTGTGCTCGCCGCCCGGCTCTCCGAGGATGCGTCGTGCCGGGTGGCGCTGCTTGAAGCCGGCCCCGCCCTCCGACTCGACGAACGTCCTCCCGAACTGCAGCGTCTCAGTCTCCCCGTGGCCTGGCCGTGGGACTGGGACGACCGTGTGGCCGCCTCCGGTCGACACCACTTCTACGGTCGCGGGCGCGGTCTGGGTGGCTCGTCGGCCACCAACGGCGCCGTGGCCCTCCGGCCGGAACCGGCCGACTGCGACCGGTGGCCCGTCGGATGGCGTTGGGATGATCTCCTGCCGGCCCTGTGCGCCATCGAACACGACCTCGACTTCGGTGACCGGCCATGGCACGGCAACGCCGGGCCGGTACCGATCGTGCGTTGGCCCGAGTCCGAGTGGAACGACATGCAGGCCGGCTTCGTGGCCGGAGCGCTGGCCATCGGTCTGCCCGCCTGTGTCGATCACAACGAACCGCACACCACCGGAGTGGGTCCCGTACCCATGAACCGGCTCGGTCGGGCGCGGATCTCGGCCCATGAGAGTCACCTCGAACCGGCCCGCTGGCGACTCAACCTCGTCATCCTCGGTGACGCGCACGCCAGTCGCGTGCTGATGCTCGACACCCGAGCCGTCGGTGTCGAGCTGGTAGACGGACGAAAAATACACGGTGAGCAGGTGATCCGCGCCGCCGGCACGATCCAGGATCCGTTGCTGCTGTGGCGTTCGGGTGTGGGCCCTGCCTCACGGTTGCGCGAACTCGGCGTCGATCCCGTCGTCGATCTGCCTGCGGTCGGCGCCCACCTCACCGATCACATGGTGGTGAACCACACGAGCGCCATCCGACCCGAGACGATCCCCGACAACGCACCGTCGCTACAGACGATCCTGCGCACGACGGCGCCCGACAGTGACCACCACCACGACCTGCAACTCACACCGTGGGTCCGGCGTCTCGGAGATGGACGGCGCGAACTCGGCGTGAGCGTTTCCCTGCAACTCCCCGAGGGCGAGGGGTCGGTCACCCCCACCGGCGACGATCTGCTCGGTCCGGCCGACATCCGCTGGCCGTTCACCGAACTGCCTGAGAACATTCGCCGATTGCGCGAGGGCTGGCGACTGGCGGCGATGATCAGTCGGGCCAGCGGACTGGCCCTCGATCCACGCGATGCCGATGCCGATCTGGCCCGTTCATCCGACGAGATCGACGACATGGTGCGGACCACGCACGCCGTCTTCTACCACGGAGTGGGAACGTGCCGGATGGGAGACGACGGCGAGGATCGGGTCGTCGACACCGACTGCGCCGTCGTCGGCGTGGATGGACTCTTCGTCGTCGACGCCTCGATCATCCCGACGGTGCCGCGCACCAACACCAATCTGGCGGCGATGGCGGTGGCCGAGAACTGTGTTCGTCGCCGTCAATCAAGGGGTTGATTGCGCTCATCAGCCACACAACGGCCGATCACCGCCACCAATGCATCGGCCAGCGTCATCGCCGCGTCGGCCAGTCCGGTCTCGAACTCGGCGATCGATGCCTCGGCGTCGTCGATGAAGTTGACGACGACCCGCACCCCACTGGTGGGCACGCCGTAGAGCTCGCCCACCATGGCCACCGCCGCCGATTCCATGTCGACGACCACCGCACCACTGGCATCGAGCATGGCCAGATCCTCAGCCGTCTCCCCGAACGAATTGCCCGTGGAGAACACCCCTCTGGCCAGACCGAGTTCGTCGGCGATCGTGTCGAGGTCGGCGGCCGGGAACCGACCGACACCGAGTTCGCGGAATCCGTCGAGCGGGATCCGGCGGTCGTGATGGACGAAGTGGCCCGACGCGACGACGGCGTCACCGAGGCGAAGGGAAGACGCTCGCCGACCACCGGCCGTTCCGGCGGCGATCACCAACTCGGGTGCCCACCTCGTGATGCCGAGCGACGTGCTCAGCACCGCGGCATCGGTGCCGATGTGATCGACGCCATGGCGAGGATGTCGTCCGTTGAGCACGATGTGCACGACACGTCCGTCGATGTCGGCTTCGAAAGTTCGTATCGGCGGTGCGGACGGCAGCGACGATGCCGACGCCGTCACCGATACCGGCAACTCGCGCGCGTCGACGCGGACGAGGAACGGCGCTGCCTCGGCCTCCATCGCCATGACCACGAGGATCGACTGCATCGTCTCCGACTCCGGGCTCGACCAGCGCCGAACCTAGTCCCACTGTCCGTCATGGTCCGATCCCGAACAAGGACGTCAGCGACCGTCGTTGCAACGATTGCGGGTGTCGCCTCGTCTACGGTTCGCCGATGCGCATGGCTCGACTCCTGGCCCTGGCCACTCTGGTCGCAATGGTCGGACTCTCGGCCTGCGGTTCGTCGTCGGGCCCGTCGTCGAATGCGGCTTCGACGACGACGTCCATCACCAGCACTTCGACCACCGTGCCCGGTCCGACCACCACGATGGTGCTCGACGACATCCCTTATTACGCCAACGGCACCACGCTCGATGCCTTCCTCCCCGATCCCCGTCCCGCCCGACCCATTCCGGCGGTCGTGCTCGTGCACGGTGGCGGGTGGGTCGGCGGCGAACGAGGCGAGTGGGCACCATGGGCGAACCGACTCGTGCTCGAACAGGGTTGGGCCGCCTTCAGCATCGACTACGTGCTGGTCGCCACCACTCCACAACCCTGGCCGGGAGAGTTCCACGACGTCCAGGCCGCCATCCGCTTCGTGGCCGCCAACGCTGCGGCCTTCGGCATCGATCCCCAGCGGATCGCCGTGCTCGGCGAGTCGGCTGGCGGGAACCTGACCGCGCTGATCTCCTCGCTGGGAACCGGCCGCCCGGTCACCGGCAGCCCCGTGGGAACGGCGGGCGTCGGCCAGCAGGTCCCGGGGCGAACGGTGCGCGGCGCTGCGCTCACCTATCCCTCCCCGACGCTCGAGGTGCCGGTGGTGGCCGTCGGACTGTGGTCGGCACCTACCGAGCTCGCACCGCTCGCACCCCCGGCGCCGGGCCAGCCCGCTCCGGGCTGCGGGACGAATGCCGCCTGCGAGTTCGCGTGGGACGATGGCGATGTCGTGCGCTACCTCGGGTGTCGACCGAGTGCGTGCCCGGCGAAGTACGCCGAGACGTCACCCCTCGATCAGGTGTCGGCGTCGACGGTGCCGTCGTTCGTCTCCAACGCCACCGACGAGTTGATCCCGGTGGCGCAGGCCATCGACTACGCCGCCGCGCTGAAAGCCGCCGGTGTTCCCCATCAGCTCAAGATCGTGCCCGGGAACCTGCACGCGCTGCAGACCGCCGATGCGGTGTGGGACGACACCATCGCCTTCCTGGCTCGCTACCTCGACCGACGTTGAACGTGTCTGCGCTCAGCGCGGCGCCGTCCACCGGGCCAGTTCGGTCCGGAGCCAGCCGCTCTCCCAGAAGCTGACATCGCCGCCGTTGTCGAGCAGATACTGATGCGACGCGGCCATCAGCGCCCGCGCGCGATCGTCCTCGGGCGCGACGAGCACGACGGCCTCACCCAGTCGCAGGGCGAGGGGCGCATCACCGCGGGTCAGTGCCGCCTCGGCCCGGTCGAGGGCAGCATCGACGCCGGTCACCTCCACCAGTTCGCGCAATGCCGCCACCGACCGGTCGGAGTAGAGCTCGGTGGTCGACTGCAGTCGGAACCAGCCGATGTACTCCTCCCAGAACGTACGCACCGCCCACGACACCTTGCCGTAGCCCTGACCGACCCGCAGTTGGGGCGGCAGTTGGATGGTGTCCATCAACGTCCACACGTCGGTGCCGGCGTTGAATCCGGCCAGTGCTTCGGTGTGCACGTACGTCACCGCGTCGTGGAGACGATCGAGTGACGCACCGATCAGTTCGGCACCGACGATCGGCTCGTAGCGGCCGGTGACGAGGATCTCCGGCTCCAGGGCCCGCACCATCCGGTTGGTGGCCAGTTGCGGCTCCACGAAGCGGTACTTGTCACCACGGATCGTGTTGATGTTGGGGAAGTGTGGGAACAACGGACCGAACAGGTTGCTGACCAAGGCCACACGGTGATCGGGCAGCCACACCACGACGCAGTCGGTGGTCTCCCCCACCGCAGCGTGCAGTTCGATCCGCAGACCATCGACGTCGAGATCGAGTCGCTCCTCGAACAGCACATCCGGGGTCGGTTCGGACTGGGCCATCGACACACCCGGATTCTCCATGGCGATGCGACGCGCGTCGGTGCCCAGCATGTCGAACCAGATCCCGGCCGTGCGCATGCGCAGCGCCTGGATCCGCTTGTCGTCGCGTTGATGGGCCGGGTTGTTGGCCTGGGCGATGTAGGTCGTGCCCGGTTCGGTGAACAGGTCGACGCCACCGAGGTGATCGACGTGCCCCTGCGTGGTGACGATGTGGTGGGTGGGCCCGGGGCGGATGGCGTCGAACACCCGCTTGTGGTGCGGCGCCTCGTAGCCCATGCCCGTGTTGACGATCACCCGGCCGCTGTCGGTGAGGACCATGTAGGCCGCGGTGGTCCCGCCGGATCGGTACACCAGTCCATCGACGATGGGGTGGGCCGGATCGTCGTACACCGGACGGAGCAACTCCTTGCCCGGACGGGTGTCGATCAGGTGGTCGACCTGCTGCTGGATGTTAATCGGACCTCGATCTCGACCGGGAAGCGGTCGAAGTAGTCGGTGAATCGGGAACGGACCTGCTCGGGAGTGATGTCGAAGTCGCCCCGCAGGTCGTAGACGACGCGGCCGTCCTTGCCCCGCGGGTGGGCGGCCTGGTGGGCGACCACCTCGGCTCGGGCCTCGTCGGTGAACTCGATGCCGGCCTCGTCGTAGATGCGCTGGAGCGTTCCCATCTCGTCGGCCATGTACTCGTGGAAGAACACGTCAGTGGTGCGCCCTTCGGGCAACAGGTGACGGTCGCGCAGCGACGCGTCGAGCAGACGACCGATGCGGTCGGTCCAGTAGTCGCGGTACCAGTGCGGTTCGGGGGTCCGGTACGCGGTGCGGGCGCCGTAGGTGACCATGGTGATAGTGGACTGGACCACCGCCACCGGATCGCGATGGGTCACGACGATCGATGCATCGGGGAACGTGGCCATCAGCGGACCGATCTGCTCGAGGTGCTGGGGTGACTTGAGCACCCAACGCTCACGAGGTCGGTACCACTGCATGATCTGCAGCACCGTCTTCATGTAGGCGTAGTGCGGAGTCTGGTCATGCGACAGGTAGTGATCGCGCCATTGCGGCACCCGCGCCACCCACTCGAGGTTGTAACTGGAGAAGTCGGGCGTCATGAGCTCGATCTCCTCGTGCACGTGATCGGGGTTCATCGGATGCATGGCCGCCACGAACGGAGCCCCGACCTGCATCGACTCCCACATGGCCTGACATCGCGTCCACCGCGGATCGATTCCGTCGGCCGGTGTCACCTCACGTGCGTCGGGCACCGGTTCGTACGACTCCCACAGGGGCATCGACCTGAAGCGACTATCGGAGGCCAGCAGGTTCACGAGATTCGTGGTTCCCGAACGGGGCAGACCGATCACGATGACGGGCCGCTCGATGGGGATGTCGACGATCTCGGGATGACGCACCAGCAGATCGCGGATGCGCAACCGGTTCGAGGCGTAGCGCACACAATCACCGAACATCATCATGCGCCCGAGACCGGTGCGCTCCGGGTCGCCGTCCACCGCGTCGAGCTGCACGGCGAGACGCTCGCGGAAGTCATCGGGACCGAAGTCGTCGAGTCCGGTGGCCGCCGTGGCCGCCTCGCACACGGCGTCGACGGTGAGGGTGGTCGTCACCTTCTCGCCGTAGTCCAGGCCCATGCGCTGCATGTCGTTGAGCACGGGGGCACCGAGGTCGTCGATGCGGATCTCGTTGGCCATCGGTCTCTCCTAGAGCGCGAGGTAGCCGCCGTCGACGGCGAACGCGGTGCCGGTGGTGAATGAGGACGCCGAACTGGAGAGGAACAGCACCGCAGCCGCCACCTCCTCGGGCGTGCCCATGCGTCTCATCGCCTGCTTCGACAGCTCCGATTCGAGCATCTCGGGGAACGGCTTCATGGGCGCCGTCATCGGGGTGTCGATCAGTCCGGGTGCCACGGCATTCACCCTGATGCCGTCGTGCACCCAGTGCAGGGCGAGGTTGCGGGTCAACGCCAGCAGGGCGGCCTTCGATGAGGAGTACCCGGGGACGATGGTGGTGGCCCGGTACGACATCATCGAGATCACGTTGACCACGCTGGCGCCGCCGGCCATGGAGCTGCGGGCCAGCGCATCGTGGGACCGCATCGACAGACGCTGCGCGCCTTCGACGTTCATGGCCAACGACGCCGTGAACCCCTCGGGACTCCATTCATCGAGGCCGTCGGGGAAGTTGGCGCCGGCATTGTTGACCAGCACGTCGAGCACGCCGAGGTCGGCGGCCAGGGCGTCGATGGCAGCGACATCGCGCATCTCCAGCGTGCGGAAGGCGAAGTCGGCGAGATCGGTGTCGTAGTCGTCGGCCGATGCCTTGGTACCGGTGACGGTGACCGAGGCCCCGGTGTCGGCGAAGGCCCGGGCCACGGCCAGTCCGATCCCACTGGTGCCCCCAGTCACGAGCACCGACGAACCGGTGAAGTCGAACGACACTCCGTTCGTCATCGCTCGGCGTCCATCGTGATCATGACCTTGCCGCAGTCCTTCGATCCTTCGAGCACGGCCAGACCGTCACCGAACTGCTCGAGCGAGAGTTGGTGCGTGATCACCGACGACAGGTCGCGTCGTTGCAGCAGTTCGATGGCGTCCTCGAATCGTTCCGGGTACTCCATCGACCCCCGCACGGTGAACTGCTTCATGAGCAGGTTCACGTAGTTGGTGGGAACGGGTCGGTAGTGCAGCGCCACGATCACCAGTCGTCCGTCGACCCTCCCGTTCTGCAGCACGTCACCGATGACGCTGTCGGCACCTGACGCCTCGATGAACACGTCAGTGGCCGCGGTCGGTCCGAACATGAACGGCGCCTCGCCGTGGATGCGCTTCAACTCGGCCCACACATCGACCTCGGACGGATCGAGCACATGGGCGGCGCCCATCTCGCGGGCAAGATCGAGTCGGGCGTGACTGAAATCGATGGCCACCACATCGTCGACGCCCCGGTCGGCCAGCGTGGCGAGGGCGAACAGACCGATCGGGCCGCAGCCGAACACCGCCACCTTCTCCCCGGGCCGGGCCTCCGACTGGTTGACCGACTGCATACCGACCGCCATCGGTTCGGCCAGCGCCGCCGTGGTGAGCGACATCGACTCGGGAATCCGGAACAACCGTTTACCGTCAGCGGCATTGGGCACATGCAACAGTGGCGTGAGTCCGCCCTGGCGACCGCCGGTGCCCATCGGTCCGTCGCCGGCGTCGGAAGGACACACCACCACCCGGTCGCCCACCGAGACCCCGGACACCTCGGCGCCGAGCCACTCGACCGTGCCGGCCATCTCGTGTCCGAGCGGGATGGGACGGCCGGGCGTCATGCCCATGTGCACATAGGAAACATCGGTCCCGCAGATGCCGCAAGCGGCGATCCGTACCAGGGCATCGCGCGGGCCCGGCTCAGGTGTGTCGATGTCGTCGAGGCGCCAATCATTGACGCCGTACAGCATGATCTGCTTCATCCGATCCCCCCGGTGCGAAGACCGGGACCCTACCGGAGCGACGAGACCGGGTCGTCGGGGTCGCCCAGGAGATCACCGCTCGGCTACGAAGCCCCCCTCCCCCGAACGGGACGGACGCCAGATGCTCGGGCCGCATCCCCTCGCTCACCGCGATGCTCACCGAGCCCATTCCACCACCGTGGCTACCTCGCGATGGGGGATGAGACATCGATTTACGACGGATGGAGTACCGCGATCACGTTTTGACGAACACGTGCAAATCGCACTGTGTTCAGGGCGCAGAAGGAGCGGTGGCGGGCGTCACCGGAGGGGTCTGACCGCACGTCGAGCCGGGCGACTGTGAAGAGAACACCTTCGACAACCACGTCATCGCATCGGGCGCAGCGAGAGAAGGAACGGTGAAGTGCGTGGCCGTGGGATACCACTGCACCGTGAGCGCTGAACCCTGACTGCACCACTGCGTGGCGAGCAGTGCAGTGGTCGACGGCAGTACCACGTCGTCCTGCAGACCCTGTGCGATGTACACCGGGATCCCCTTCGCCGGTTGTGGCGTGTTGGCCTGCAATTCGGTGAACCACGCCGGCACGGTGGTGGGGTTCACCGAGAAGAACGGTTGGGTCAGAACTGCGCCGAACTGCTGCACCAATGCGGTCACGTTCGAGGTGATGCACACCGCACTCAGTGCCGGTGACTGCTGGATGGCCAGCGGCGTGGCCACCTGCGAGGCCGACAGTTGCGGGTAGAACTCCGGCCACAAGTCGATGACCTCGGAGCCGATCACCCACGACACGTAGTTCTGCCACTGCAGATTGACCAACGACGTCAGTTCAGCGGCCGGCGCGGCAGCGGCCACACCGACGAGCTGGAGTCCGCGTCCGTAGTCGGCGATCTCGTCGGCGGTGAACAACGACGCATGTCCGCCCTGCGAATGGCCCCACACGGCGTAGGTCGTGCTTGCGTCGGTGCCGGGCAGTGCACGCGCGGCACGGACCGAGTCGATGACGTTGCGCGCCTCACCGGCACCGATGAGATAGGGCAGCACGCCATCGGTGCCGAGCCCCGTGTAGTCGGTGCTGGTCACCACCCACCCGTTCGTCATCATCTGGGCGAAACCGGGAATCGCCGCGCTGGGGTCGGTGGCCTGCGACGGCGTGCAGTCCGTTCCCGTACCCAGCGTCGGGTGAGCCCACGCCACCACGAGGCGTCCACCCGACGGCGCCGGTGTCGTCGGCACGTACACCGTCCCCGACGACACCGCCGGCTTCCCGTCGGCCGTGGTCGTCTTGTACACGATGCGCCAACCGGTCGATCCGGCCGGGGCCCCGGCGATGGGTGTGGACGACACGATCGAGCCAGCGTCGGACGGTACCCCTCCGTTGGAACCTCCGTCGGAGCCTCCGCCTGAGTCGAGTCGCACGGTGAGCACGACCACACCGGCGATCACCACGAGAACGAGGACGATGGCGCCCACGCGCTTCAGGATTCGGTTGTTCGACATGGAGCGGACGCTAGTAGGCGCGCCTCGGGGCGTCGGTGCGCCACATGGGACAAACTGTCGTGTGGCCATCGTTCCCGTCGTCGACATCGCCGATCCCGATGCAACCTCCCGGGCCGAGCTCGACGCCGCCTGTCGCGACCACGGGTTCTTCCTCATCGCCGGTCACGGGCTCGACAACGTGATCGACGCCACCTGGGATGCCACCCGCCGCTTCTTCGATGCGCCCCGCGAGGTGCGCACCGCCATCGTGCGTGATCTCGACAACCCGCTCGGCTGGTTCGATCGTGAACTGACCAAGCGGGCCCGCGATCACAAGGAGGTGTTCGACTTCGTCGATCCGGCCCGGGCCGACGACATGAATCGCTGGCCCGACCTGCCGGGCTTCCGTGAGGCCATGGTCGCTCATTTCGACGCCATGAGCACGCTCTCGCAACGAGTGCTCGCCCTGTTGCACTCGGTGCTCGACCTGCTCTCGTCATCCGCCACGGCAATGGCCTGTGCCCGACAGGGCAGCACCGTTCGTCTGAACCTCTACACCGTCGGTGATCCGGTGCCCGCCGAGGAACGGAACGGTCTGGCCGATCTCGGCGATGTCGCTCTCGGCCATCACACCGATCCCGGCACGCTCACGCTCTTGCTGCAGGATGACACCGGTGGACTGCAGACCCTGTCGGGTGAGTCGGGCTGGATCGATGTCGAACCCGAGCCGGGAACGATCGTGGTCAACCTCGGCGACTGCACCCAGGCGTGGACCAACGACCGGTGGCGCGCCGCTGTGCATCGGGTGCTGCCCATGACCAGCGATCGTCGGTTCTCGATCCCCTACTTCGGTAACCCGCCACGCGAGACGGTGGTTGCGCCGCTGGACGAGTTCACCACCGACGGCGCGCACTACCGACCGTTCTCGTGGCGCGAGTTCATGGCCGCGCGCGCCTACGACAACTTCACCGACCTCGGCGTCGACGACACACAGGTCAGCGACTACCGGATCTGACGCCCGTGCAGGAAGACATGATTCGATGATCTACTCGGCGATGTTGCGCGGTGAACGGTTCCGATTCGCCGATCTGCGCGAACTGTTGGCCAAGGCGAACGAACCGAAGTCGGGCGATCATCTGGCCGGCATCGCCGCGTCGTCGGCCCGGGAGCGGTTCGCCGCCAAGACCGCGCTGGCCGACGTGACGTTGGCCGAGATCGCCGCCGCCACCGTCGTCGACGACGACCTCAGCGAACGTTTGGCCGCCGATCACGATCGCGGCGCCTTCGCCGCGCTGGCATCGCTCACCGTCGGCGAGTTCCGTGAGGTGCTGTTGGACCCGACGGCCATGGTCGGCTGGCCCGATGGTCTTGGTCGAGCGGTGACGGCCGAGATCGCTGCGGCGGTGGCCAAGGTCATGGGGACGATGGACCTCGTGCTCGCCTCGTCCCGACTGCGCACCGTCACCCGATGCCGTTCCACGATGGGCGAGACCGGCGTATTCGGCGTGCGGATCCAGCCCAATCATCCGAGTGACGACCCCGCGGGGATCGTCCTGGGCGTGCTCGACGGACTGCTGTTCGGTTGTGGCGATGCCGTGCTCGGGGTCAATCCGGTGGGCGACAACGTCACCAACGTGGCTCGCATCCTCGACGCGCTCGGAGAGGTCATCGACGTGCTCGGCCTCCCCACCCAGTCGTGCGTGCTGGCCCATGCCACGACGCAACTGGCGGCACTGGACGCCGGCGCACCCGTCGACCTTCTGTTCGCGTCCATCGCCGGCACCACCGATGCCAACGCCAGTTTCGGGATCACCCCGGAGTTGCTGCGCGACGGTCGTCAACAGGTACTCGACTCGCACCGTGACCGACCCGGCTTCATCGGTACGCAGGTCACCTACTTCGAGACCGGTCAGGGCAGCGCGCTGTCGGCCGAGGCGCACCATGGCGTCGACCAACTCACGCTCGAGGCCCGGGCCCAGGCCTTCGGCCGCACACTCGATCCGTTCCTCATGAATTCGGTGGTGGGCTTCATCGGTCCCGAGTACCTCGCTGACGGTCGACAGATCTTCCGCGCTGGTCTGGAGGATCACTTCGTCGGCAAGTTGCTGGGCGTGCCCATCGGTGTCGACATCTGCCACACCAATCATGTCGACGACACCGGTCAGGACGACAACGAGAACCTGCTGGTGATGTTGGCCACCGCCGGCTGCAACTTCGTGATGGGAGTGCCCGGCGCCGACGACGTGATGCTCGGCTACCAGTCGACGAGCTACCACGACGTGGCGGCGGTGCGCGAGTTGTTGGGTCTGCGTCCGACACCCGAGTTCGAACAGTGGCTGATCGAGCGCGGCCGATGGGCCGACGGGCGTCTCGTCCCGCCCACCGTGGCCACGGCCCTGGCCTTGCAGGGCGAGAGCCGTCGGATGCTGGAACGATGAACGGCGAGCCGTCGGCACCGCAGCGACCCGAACCGTCGACCCCGGCCGGCGTCGACGCCGCGGCGTGGGCGCCCATGCGTCGCGCCGCCGCCGACCTCACTCCCGCTCGGTTGTTCCTCGGCAGCGCGGGGCTGTCGCCGCGCACCGCTGATGCCCTGGCCCTGCGCACCGACCACGCCTTCGCTCGCGATGCGGTGGACACCCGACTCGACCTCGAGCTCGACTCGATGCAGGCGCTCGGTCTGTTCGAGGTGTG
The DNA here is from genome assembly GCA_046093735.1 of Acidimicrobiia bacterium. GTDB lineage: Bacteria > Actinomycetota > Acidimicrobiia > Acidimicrobiales > Acidimicrobilacustridaceae > Acidimicrobilacustris. The sequence continues at coordinate 14,071 of JBJTGD010000220.1, forward strand.
CTCGGCCGCGCCCGATCACGCCACCTACCTGCGTC
>JBJTGD010000221.1:0-6700 GCA_046093735.1 Acidimicrobiia bacterium
GTTGCCCGGGGCCTCGCCGCCATGGTCTACGTCGGGCTGGCCGCCATCGCACAACCACTGCCGGCCGACGACCGGCTCGACTCGGCCGAACTGGCGCGACGACTGCGCACGCCCGTCGCCCTCGACGAATCACTGACCTCACTCGTTGCGGTGCGCCAGGCCCTCGACCTCGGAGCCGCATCGGTGGTGTGCGTGAAGGCGCCGATGCTGGGGTCGTGGCTCGACGCCGCTGCCGTGCTCGACATGTGCGCCGGGCTCGGCATCGATGCCTATGTGGGCGGGATGCTCGACGGCGGGATCGGGCGGGCGGCCACGATCGCACTGGCCGCCCATCCCGGCGCCACCATCGCCGGTGACCTCTCGGCCACGGCCCGGTTCTTCACCGATGACGTGTGTCGACCGGTCGAGGTGCACGGGGGCGCGATCGCCGTGCCCACCTCGAACGGGGTCGAAGTGGATGCTGACGCCCTGGAGCGCGCCACGGTCCGAGTCGACACGATCCGTCGGTGATCGACACCCCGCCTAGTGTCGGGCCCATGAGCATCCTCGATCGTTTCCGTGTCGACGACAAGGTCGCCGTGGTGACCGGTGCCGGGCGCGGCATCGGCGCGGCATCGGCCATCGCCCTGGCCGAGGCCGGGGCCGACGTCGCCCTCACCGCCCGCAGCGCCGATCAGCTCGAGGAGGTGGCCGCCACCATCCGCGGGTTGGGGCGCCGGGCCTTCGTGTACCCGGGCGACGTGAACGACCTCGACATGCTGCCGGCTTTCGTCGAGGCCACCGTGGCCGAACTCGGTCGGATCGACATCGTGGTGAACAACGCCGGCGGGTCGCCACCCGCCGCCATCACCGACGTCACGGCCAAGTCGTTCGAAGCGGCGTTCCACTTCAACGTGACGACCGCCCTCGTGCTCACCCAGGCCTGCATCCCGCAACTGGTGGCCAACCACGGCAACGTGGTGAACATCTCGTCGATGGCCGGCCGCACCGCAGCGCGAGCTCTTACCCAGTACGGCGTGGCCAAGGCGGCGCTCAGCCACCTCACCCGGTACCTGGCCACCGACCTCAACCCCAAGGTGCGGGTCAACGCCATCGCCGTGGGTTCAACCGCCACCAGCGCGCTGGAGACGGTGCTGACCATGCCCGAGATCCGCGACGCCATGATCGCGGCGACGCCGTTGCGCTTCATCGGCGAGCCCGAGGACATCGCCGCCGGCGTGCTGTACCTCGCGTCGCCGGCGGCGCGCTACGTGACGGGCAAGGTGTTCGAGATCGACGGCGGCACCGAGTCCTCGACGCTCGACATCCCCATCCCCGACTTCTGAGCCGAACCGGGCCCGACCGAGCGACGCTCGCTCAGACCGTCACCGTGTCGGTGTCACGACCGGACCGGATGGTGCGTCCCGGGGTGTCACCGGTGACGGTGCCGTCGCGCACGATCTCGACCCCGTTGACGATGGTGGCCGCCACGCCCGTGGCCTCGGAGTAGAGCCGCCATCCACCGGCGGGCAGGTCGGCGCGCGGTTCGATGGTGCCCGGACCGATGGTGTCGGGATCGAACACGCAGAGATCGGCGATCCAGCCCTCGGTCACGCGGCCCCGATCGCGCAGGCCGTAGAAGCGGGCCGGCGCGTCGGTGAACAACTGCACCGCCCGCTCCAACGACATGAGACGACGGGTCCGCACCGCTTCGGCCAGGAACGACGTATGACAGGCGAAGGTCTTCATCATGTCGAGATGGGCACCGGCATCGGAGCCGCCGGCGATCACCCGCGGATCGGTGTCGAGGATGCGGACCCGCTCGGCCCACGCGTCGTCATCGGCACCGATGACCGGGGGTTCGAGCCCGGTCTGGAGGTCGTCGGCCACCACGATGTCGAACAGGGCATCGATGTCCGACTGGCCCCGCTCGGCGGCGATGTCGTCGATGGTGCGTCCGATCAACGCCCGCACCTCGGGCGCCTGCGCGTCGATGATGCGGAAGCGACCGAATCTCGACAGCGAGTGCGTCTCGGGCAGGACCGACAGCGACTGCGCGATCAGCGCGCGGTTGGCGGCGTCGGCGAACGCGGCGCGTCGCTCGGCATGCGGGAGGTGGATGAACTCCTTGACCCCGGGGAGCATGTCGAGCACGAAGCCGGAGGCGAAGCACAGACGCATACGCATCGGCTCGGGCAGACACAAGCCGACCACGCGACCGCCACGGGCGGCGGCCACATCGGAGGCCGACAACTTGTTCTCCCGTCCGGCCCGGGCCGCCGGGTCGGAGTTCACCACCATCACGTTCCAGTTGAGCGGACGGTTCGCCGCCGTGCTCATGTCGGCCATCAACTCCATCTCCGCCTCGGTGAAGGTGGCGCCGGCCGACGAGATGAACTCGAGCGTCGTCCCTGCATGCGTTCCGGCCGCGGTGGCGAGACGCAGGAACTCGTCGCGAGTGGCGAAACGCGACGGCACCGGGCTGCCCTGGTGATCGCTGTGACTGTTCGAGGCCGTGCTGGAGAAACCGATCCCGCCGGCGCCGATGCTCTCGTGCAGCAACGCCACCATGGCGTCGAGTTGCGCCGCTGTGGCCTCGTGACCGACCGCGTCCTCACCCATCACGACACGTCGCAGGGCGCTGTGCCCGACGAGGAATCCGGCGTTGACGGCCAGGTTGCCCTCCAGTCGGTCGAGCCAGGAGCCGAACCCGTCCCACGCCAGATCGAGACCGGCCTCCAGCGAGGCCACGGGCATGCCCTCGACCCGGGCCAACATGGGGATGAGGTACTCGGCCGCGCCGGGCGTGACCGGGGCGATGGAGAAGCCGCAGTTGCCGCCGAACACCGAGGTGACGCCGTGCAGCGACGACGGCGTGGCGGCCGGATCCCACATCAACTGCGGGTCGTAGTGGGTGTGCAGATCGACGAAGCCGGGGGCGACGACGCGTCCTTCGGCTTCGATGACCTTGGCCGCCGGCTCGTCGACGCTGCCGATGACGACGATGCGACCGTCACGAATCCCGACATCGGCGCGCACCCCGGGTGCACCGGTGCCGTCGACGACGGTTCCACCCTTGATCACCAGATCGAGCATCGGACCCCTCCCCCGTTCAGGACCGGCCGTTCACCGACCGACGCCCCATCCTGCCACCGCCATCGGTCAGACCCAGCCCCGCTCCTGCACGACCGCCGCGGCCGCCGTCGGGGAGGGTGCGTAGGCGATGCGGGAGCCCCAGGCGGCGCCGGCCTCGGTCACGGCGAGGACCGCCGCGGCCAGTTCGGCATCGACCGCGGCGCCGATGGTGCCGGGCGGCGCGCCGGAGCCGACCACGAGCATCCGGGTGTTCCGGGTGCCGGCCAGCACGTCGAAGGCCACCGCCATCGTCCGCTGACGCAACAGCCGCTTCGCCAGCACGGCCCGGGCACAGTCGGTGACAATCGACGACGCCGACGAGGGCGAGCCCGACTGGATCGTCATGGGCTGACACAGATCCATGTCCGGATCTTCGGTAGGCGGCACCAGATCGGCACCCAACGACAGCAGGACGATGCTGGGTGCATCGGCGACACTGGCGGCGAGGAGCTCGTGGTTGGCACCCTCAACCGGCGTGTCCGGATCGCGCAGGTTCAACCACGTGACCGCCGCCGAGCGCGACACGCTGCGATCGACGACGTCGGTGGATCCGAGGGCGGCAGCCACCGAGGCCGCCGCTTCGCTCGCGACACCGTCACCGAGCACGTGCACCGAGGGCGCACGGGGCGCTGTGGTCGAGGTCGTCGTGGGCACCGAGGACGTGGATGACGAGCCACACGCAGCGACGAGCACGCTCATCGCCAACACGACGGTGATGACGGGAACGAGACGGGCACTGCGCATGGAGACCGACGCTACCGGTGCGCATCGTCCGTCCGGCCAGCACCCTGCCCGACCGTAGACTCGCTCGCCGTGGGGGAGACGGAGAACGACGCACCGACGTACGCAGCCCCGCGCCATCTCATGCACCTGCTGGGGATCATCGTCGATCAGGACATCTACGGCGACGTGCGCGGCACGATCACCGTCACGCCCCACCTGCTCGGAGCCGACGGGAACCCCCGTCTGGCCGTGGTGGCCATGCTCATCGATGCCCTCGGCGGTCTGCGCTCCATCACCGCCGCCGATCCCGACTGGGCCTTCACCGCCGACATGTCGGTGCATCTCGGTGCCAGCGGACCGATGCACCATCTGCGCGCCGATCTCCATGTACGACGACGGGGTCGACGCACGCTGGTCATCGAGGTCGAACTGGTGGCCGACGACGAGCGTCCCGCCGGGCGCGCCATCCTCACCTTCGCCGTCGTCCCTCGACCCGAGCATCTGGCCGGACTCGATGTCCGCACCGAGCCCGGGCGACGACCGATGGGCACGACCGACGAGGTCCTCGACACCGACTGGCTCACCGAGGTGGGCGCCACCGTCACCGCGCCGGGCACCGTCGTCATCGACACCCGCCGCGAGGTGCAGAACACCGTGGGCGCACTGCACGGGGCCATGCACGCGGCGCTGGTCGACGAGGCCTCGGTGTCGCTCGGTCGGTCACTGCTGGGGGGGCCGAGCGCAGTCACCGACCTGCAACTCGCCTATCTCGATCTGGCCCGGTCGAGTCCGCTCACGGCGACCGCCACAGCGGTGGGCGCGCCATCCATCGACGACGCATCGTTGGCCGTCGTCGTCGAACTCCACGACGCCGACGGACGACTGTGCTCGTATTCGACGACGCGTGTTCACCGGGTCGGAGCTGATCGCTGATGGCCGCCTTCACCTCACCACGCGAGATCGGCGTGGCCCAGTACCTCACCCTCCACATCGAGGAGGTCGGTGACGGCACCGATCCCCTGCCCCGCACCCGGGGTGAGTTCCCCGGCTCGCCCGTGGTGCTCGATGCCGACGGTCGACTGGAGACCGGGATGTTGACTGCGGTGGTCGACGGCATCGGCGGCATGACCTCGGGACTGTCCTGTCTGCCCGACTGGATCGTCACCACCAACCTCGCGCTGCGCCGGGCCGACGACGCGCTCGTCGGCCAACGAGGCACCGGCCCGTTGGTGGTCGACGTGCGCGTGCTGCGACGCGGTCGCTCCTCGGTGGTGACCCGGGGCGAGGTCACCAGCGTCGCCGGAGACGCGGTGGCCACGTTCTGGTTGACGTGCGCCGTGCTCACCCCCGAGGGCGGGCCCCCGCAGTTCGAGCGTCCCGTGGGCCGCCTCGAGCGAGTCGTGCCCGACGATCCGATCTTCCGGGCCCCTCCGGCCGAGTTCTTCGGGCTGGAGGCCGGGACCCGGCCCGGCGAGGTGCTGCTGCATCCTGAACCACGACTGCGCAATCCCTGGGGGATCCTCCACGGTGGCGCCACTGCGGTGGCCCTCGACACCTCGGCCCGAGGTCTGGTCACGGGCACGAGCGACCCGGCCGCGGCCACCGGTGCGGTCGTCACCGACCTCGTCGTGCACTACCTGAGTCCGGGCCGTGTCGGCCCCCTCGTGGCCCGGGCCACCGATGCCGGTCCGTCACCCGCAGCGCCGAACGGCGATCGACTGGTGCGCGTCGAGGTGCGCGACCGCGGCGCCGACGATCGGGCCGTGGCCCTGGCCATGACCACGGTGCGTCGGCGCGACCGCTGAGCGCATCGGTTACCGATCGGTAGCCGGGCCCCGTCCCCACCGCCTAGCGTGCGGCCAGCACAGGAGGCCCGAGCAGGTCAACGGGCGGGAGGGAGCGCAACGGTGGGCATGTCCTTCGACGAAGCGGTGGCGGTCCTCACCGCCCCCGGGATGCCGTTCGAGATCGCCGAACAGGAGGTGCTCGGTCGCCCGTCGCGGGTGTTCGCCCAGTTGCCCCCCACCATGCGCGCGCTGTTCGACATGCTGCGCGACCGACCGGCCGACGACGTGTACATCGTCAACGAGGACGAACAGTGGACGAACGCGGACGTCGTCCGCAGCATGGACTCCATCGCTCGCATGCTCGTCGACACCTACGACGTGCAACCCGGGGACCGGGTGGCCATCGACATGCGCAACTACCCGGAGTGGATCACCTCGTTCGGTGACGTGACATCCATCTGCGCCATCGCCGTCTCCGTCAACGCCTGGTGGACCGGACCGGAGATCGAGTTCGGCCTCGTCGATTCGGGGGCCAAGGTGCTGATCGCCGATCGAGAGCGCATCGACCGGATCGGCGACCGGCTCGCCGCACTCGGGGTTCAGGGCGTGGTGGTGCGGTCCGAAGGAGCGCTGCCCGCCAACTGCGCGCACCTCGCCGATCTGCTCGATCCGGATGCCACCATGCCCGATCGCGCAGTGGCACCCGACGACGACGCCACCATCCTTTTCACCTCGGGCACGACCGGCACCCCGAAGGGTGCGGTGTCGACCCAGCGGGCCGTGCTGTCAGGGCTGTTCGCCTTCGCCTGTCGCAACGTGGTCGAGTCGCTGCGCTGGGCGCCTGACACGCCGCCGACAGCGGGGGCCGAGGCGGCCGTGCCCCCGAAGCCCTGCTTCATCCTCACCGTGCCCCTGTTCCACGTCACCGGCTGTGTGCCCGTCATGCTGGGTTCAGTGGCCACCGGTGCCCGACTGGTGATGATGCACCGTTGGGACCCGTTGCGTGCCCTCGAACTGATCCAGCGCGAGAAGGTCACCAACTTCATCGGCGTGCCGACGATGTCCCAGGACCTCAT
>JBJTGD010000222.1:0-2672 GCA_046093735.1 Acidimicrobiia bacterium
CCTCGTCACTGACCTCGAAGCCGAGGGCCTCGGTGAAGAAGCGCAGCGTCGTCGGTTGGTCGGGAGAGCCGTCGACGAGATGGGTGAGGTTCGAGACCTCCACGCCACCGTCGGCGAGCACCGAGTCGGTGGGACGATCGCGCCGGGCCACCACGCCACCGGGGGCGTTCACCGCCGGCGGGGCGACGCCATCGGCGAGCGGCGGCGCCACCGTCACCTCCACCAGCAAGCCGGTCGCCGGTTCGCGCACCGTGAGCACCGGATCGTCGCCGGCCCGCTCATCGAGCACCGCGTCGTCGCTCCAGGCGCGGACCCGCGCCGCGAGGCGGGCGATGTCGTCGCCATCGTGCGCACCGACCCCCAGGCGCAGCAGCCGGCGGGTCGGTCCGTGAACCAGTTCCACCTGCCGGCCCCCGTCGCGCGTGGCCAGACCACCGTCGTCGTCGTGAAGCCCGAACTCACGCAGGAACGCGGCCGTGTCGTCCACCGTGGGCACCGCCATGGTGATCGAGGTGAGGCGGTGGAGAGGCACGAGCCGACGCTACTTCGACCGTTACAGTCGGCACTCCGATGAGGAGTCCGACATGACCTTCCGTCTCGCTGACATCGATGGCCGCCCCGCACTCGTCGACTCGTCCGGCGGATGGCACGCCATCGATCGGATCGGCAGTGCGCTGACCGGCCGATCGGTCAACGATCTGTTGGCCCGGTCCGACGAGCTGCATGCCCTGTCGAGCGGGCTGGACCACGCCTCGGCCGATGGCCGGTTCGTCGATGCGCTCGGTGCCGGTCGCGTCGGCCCGCCCGTGCCTGCGCCGCGCAGCGTGTTCGCCATCGGCCTCAACTACCGCTCGCACGCCGAGGAGTCCGGAGCAGAACCTCCCCCCACGCCATTGGTGTTCACCAAGTTCCCGTCCTGTCTGGTCGGGCCGCGCGCCCCCATCGCGCTGGCGGCGCCGACGGCGGATCACGAGGTGGAACTGGTGGTGGTGATCGGTCGAGGCGGTCGCGACATCGACCCGTCTGACGCGTGGTCACATGTGGTCGGACTCACCGCCGGTCAGGACATCTCCGATCGGGCCCTGCAGTTCGCCGCCCGCCCCCCACACTTCGACCTCGGCAAGTCCCGCGACACCTACGGACCGATCGGGCCGATGCTGGTCTCCACCGACGCCTTCGAGAACCCCGACAACCTCGAACTCGAGTGCCTGGTCAACGGAGTGCGTCACCAGCACGCCCGCACCTCCGATCTGATCTTCGACGTGCCCACCCTGATCTCGTACCTGTCGGGCATCCTCACCCTGCAACCGGGCGACCTCCTGTTCACGGGCACACCCGACGGCGTGGGCGCGCCGACCGGCCGATTCCTGGCTCCGGGTGATGTCGTGGAGACAACCATCGAGGGCATCGGCACCCTCGTCAACCACTGCGTCGAATGAGCGACACCGGCGTCGACGTGGTGATCGTCGGCGGCGGTCCCGTCGGTGTGTCGATGTCGCTGTTCTGTGCTCGTCACGGATTGCGCAGTGTCGTGCTGGAGCGCGCCACCTCCGTCTACGACCTTCCCCGCGCCATCGTGAGGGACGACGAGGTTCTACGAGCGCTGTGGCTGCACGGCGCCCCCGACGGACTCGACACGGTGACCAGTCCACTGCCCGGCGCCGAGTTCGTCGACGCCGAGGGTCGACGCATCATCGGCATCGAACTACCCGTGGGCATCGAGTTCCCGCTCTCGTTCGCCCCGGCGGTGCGCTACTACCAACCCGATCTCGAGGTCTTCCTGCGTGACCACGCCCTCCGGGCCGGCGTCGAAGTGCGTCTCGGCGTCGAGGTGCGGTCGGTGACCCAGGACGCCGACGGTGTGACGGCGACGCTCGACGACGGAACGGTCGTGTGCGGACGATGGATGGTGGCAGCCGATGGCGGTTCGAGTCCGATCCGCAAGGCACTCGGCATCGAGTTCGTCGATCAGGGCTTCGATCAGGACTGGTTGGTGGTCGATGTGCGGCTGCACGACGGCGCCGGCGATGAGCTTCCCCGCTTCGTCCAGCAATTGTGCGATCCGGTCCGCCCCGCCACGTTCGTGCCCGGTCACGGCCCCTATCGTCGCTGGGAGTTCCAGTTGCAGCCGGGCGAGCAGCGCGACGAGATGCCAGCGCGGGTGTGGGAACTGCTGGCGCCCTGGCTCGGACCCGACGAGGCCCAGGTGGTGCGGGCGGTGGTGTACCGGTTCCACGCCACGGTGGCGGCCACGTTCCGTGCGGGGCGGATCTTTCTGGCCGGCGATGCGGCCCATCAGATGCCGCCGTTCCTCGGTCAGGGGCTGTGCACCGGCATCCGCGACGCCGCCAATCTGGCGTGGAAGTTGCAGTGGGTGACGGTCGGGCGCGCCGGTGAGCGACTGCTCGACACCTATGACCGTGAACGACGACCCCACGCGGCCGGGGTGGTGGCCCATGCGGTGGACTCGGGACGGTTGATCGATCAGTTGGCCGGGCGCGGGGGCGCCCAGGACGGACTCGACAGCGCCTACGGAGGTCAACGTCCGTTCCCCCATCACGTCGACGGCTTCCTCGCCGGCGATGAAGTGCGTCGGGGTCGACAGGTTCCCAACGTGGTGCTGTCCGACGGCACCCGGCTCGATGACACCGTGGGCCCCGATCTCGTGATCC
>JBJTGD010000223.1:0-13694 GCA_046093735.1 Acidimicrobiia bacterium
CCGTCGATGGCGGCGTTGAGCGCGCCGAGCAGGTACTCGGCATCGGCGGCCGTGCACGTCGGATCGTCGATGGGGCCGTCGTAGTCGGTGTCGGTGGTGCCCACGAAGGTGAACTCGCCCCAGGGCACGACGAAGACCGAACGCTTGTCACCGGGCACGGGCAGCACGGCGGCCACCGTGTTGCGCACCAGCGACCACGGCAGCGTGATGTGCACACCCTTGGCCGGTCGGATCGAACTCGACCGTTCCGCTTCGTCGAGGGAGCGCACCTCGTCCGACCACACCCCGGTGGCGTTCACCACGGCGCGGGTGGCGACGGTGAACTCGCGACCGTCGGCGCGCACCGTGACACCGTCGACGTGGCCGGAGGCGTCCTTGCGCAGTCCGGTGACCTCGGTGCGATTGACGACGACGGCGTCGTGGTGCAGTGCTGCGGTACGGGCCACGGTGAGACACAGCCGGGCGTCATCGGCCTCGGCGTCGTAGTACACGTAGGAGGGGAGCAGTCGAGAGCCGTCAAGGGTGGGGAACATCTCCATGGCCTCGTCGGCGCTGACCCGGCGGTGGGTCTTGCCGATGCGGATCCCGCCGGTGAGGTCGTAGGTCCACATGGCACTGCCCATGGCTCGGGCCAGCCGGCGATCGATCACACCCTTCGACGACAGGATGGGGATGAGGAAGGGCAGCACCTTGACGAGGTGCGGGGCGTTGCGACGCAGGACCTGACGCTCGGCCAGTGCTTCGTAGACGAGTCGGACCTCGCCCTGCTGCAGGTAGCGGATGCCGCCGTGCACCAGCTTCGACTACTTCGCCGCGGGGCCCGCGGCGAAGTCGTCCCGCTCCACCAGAGCCGTGCGCAGGCCCCGGCTGGCGGCGTCGAGGGCGCATCCGACGCCGGTGATACCGCCCCCGATCACCACGACGTCGAAGGTCTCCGAGGCCAGTCGGTCGAGGGCGACGGACCGGTCGAAGGCAGAGGGACGCACGGCCGGAGCCTACGTCCGGCGTCCCCCGATCGGCGATCCGGGGGCCGTCGGTGAGAACCGTCGGTCGGTTTGTGTCGCCGCGGCGGACAGGGCGATACTCGGGCGTCCCCGACCTCTGGCAGGAGTGACGCAGTACCCATGAGTCAGACCGCACCGTCGACCCCCTCCTGGCGTTCGCTGGCCGCCTGCGCCGGGATCGATCCGGAGATCTTCTACCCCGCATCGGAGGACGAGGCCGACGCCCGGCCGGCGAAACTCGTCTGTGCCGTGTGCGAGGTGCGTGAGGCCTGTCTCGAGCATGCGCTGATCGTGCGGGAGAAGGACGGCATCTGGGGTGGGGCCACCGAACGCGAACGGCGCCGCATGATCCGTCAGCGTCGGCGTTCGGCCTGATCGCGGGCACCTCGGCATACGGCGCATCGGCCACTGCATCCGACACCGGTCCGCGCCGTCGGCCACACTCAGTCGATGGACTGGCCTTCTGTTCTCACCACCCTCATCGCCGGCGACGACCTCACTGCACCGCAGGCGGCCGACGCCCTGCGATCGATCCTGGCCGGCGAGGCCACCGAGGCCCAGATCGCCGGACTGCTGATCGGTCTGCGGGCCAAGGGCGAGACGATCGACGAGGTGTCGGCCATGGTCGACGTGATGCTGGCCACCGCCGAACCGATCACGTTGCCGCCCGGTCCTGAGGCCATCGACATCGTGGGCACCGGGGGCGCGCCGTCGCGGCGTGTCCATGCGCTCAACGTCTCGACGATGGCCAGTTTCGTGGCCGCCGGTGCCGGCGCACGCGTGGTCAAGCACGGCAACCGACGCGCCTCGTCCACCTCGGGTTCGTTCGATCTGCTCGAGGCGCTCGGTGTGCCGCTCGAACTCGACGGTGCGGGCATCGCCCGTTGTGTCGAGCACGCCGGGTTGGCCTTCTGCTTCGCCCGGTCGTTCCATCCGGCGATGCGTCATGCCGGTCCGGTGCGCACGCAGTTGGGTGTGCCCACGGTGTTCAACTTCCTTGGCCCGCTGTCCAACCCGGCCGGAGTGCGACGACAGGTGATCGGGGTCAGCGACCAGCGCCTCGCGCCACTGGTGGCCGGTGTGCTCGCCGATCGTGGTGCACCGCGGGCCATGGTGGTGACCGCGCACGACGGCACCGACGAACTCGTCACCACCGGACCGACCGCGATCCACGATGTGCGTGACGGTGTCGTATCGGCGCGCACCTTCGATCCGGCCGAGGTTGGGATAGATGTGGTCGACCCCGGATCCATCGCCGGTGGTGACGCGGCGCAGAACGCCGTCATCGCCCGTCGGGTGTTCGCCGGTGAGGCAGGGCCCTACCGCGACATCGTGTGTCACAACGCCGCAGCAGGACTGGTGGTGGCGGGTGTGGTCAATGATCTCGGCGACGGCGTGGCTCGGGCCAGCGGCGCCATCGATTCCGGAGCGGTGGAGGCGGTGCTGACCCGGTTGCTCGAAGTGGCCTGAGACGTCGGGCGTCAGGTGCGCGACGACTCCATGGCCCGCGGCGACGACTCGCGGTCACGGGCCGTGGTCACACCGCCCCGCGGCGCGAACGACGGTAGGGCCGGCAATGTGGAGGTGAACTCGCCGTCGCAGTGCTCGACCGACACCGCTCCTGCCGAGCGGTCGAGCCATGAGGCGATGCAGTCCAACTCGTCGGCCAGATGGCGCGGCAGCGGTGGCAGCGTGCCCGAGGGTGACGGTGGTTCGAGGAGTCGGTCGGCGCCTTCGTTGCGCACGGCCGCGGCCGGCGGCTGGCCGGGGCCCCACGCCGCCACCAACTGACCACCGTCAAGGATGGCGCCGCCGTTGCCGTCGAGGTCGATCCGCACTCGTCCGGCCCGCCGCAACTGATCGAACCGCCGCTGTCGACGCAGGGCGCGGGTCAACGCATCGGCCCGATCGCGCACATCGGCCGCCTCCTCGAACCGTTCCTCGACGGCCAGCATGGCCAGTCGCTCGGCCAGTGGTTCGAGTAGCAGGTCCGGTTCCACGGTGAGGCCCCGCACGGCGCGTTCAACCACACGGGCGTAGGCGGCGGGATCGAGTTCGCCGGTGCACGGACACATCGACACCCCCAATTGCGCGGCGGTGCAGGTGGCGTCCCGGGTCGAGCGTCGTCCGGGTCGACCGGCACATCGTCGGAGGGCGACGCTGGTGTGGACGGCGTCGACGACGCGCTGCGCAGTCGAACGGGAGGGGAGTGGTCCGAGGTAGAGCGCGCCGTCGTCGCGGGGTTCGCGCACGATCGACAGACGGGGGTAGGTCTCGCCCAGCGTGAGCTTGACGTACACGTAGCGTCCCCAGTCCTTCGACTGACGGTTGTAGCCGGGTGTGTGTTCGTGGATGAGACGGATCTCGTGGACCGCCGCAGCCAGGGGATGCGGATGCACCACGTGATCGATCCGCGCTGTCTCGCGCAGCAGGGGCCCGATCTTGCGACGATCGTCGGAGGAGAAGTACGACCGCACCCGCGCCCGCAGATTGGTGGCCTTGCCCACGTAGAGCACGTCGCCGACGACGTTTCGGAACAGGTAGACCCCCGCCGTGCGGGGGAGATCGTCGGTCAGTCGCAACTTTGACGCCTGGGCGTGACCGGCCATGGTGGGCAGCGACATGAGATCGTCGAGTCCGGTGACACCGAGACCGCCAGCCCGTTCGATCAACAGGTGGAGCAGGTCGACGGTGGTCCACGCGTCGTCGAGGGCCCGGTGCGACGGACGGTGTTCGAGGCGCAGTCGTTCGGCGAGCGTTCCGAGGCGACAGTTCGGTACTTCACTGCGCACCAGTCGGCGGGCGAGGGCGACGGTGTCGACCGACCGGTTGGTGAGACGGTCACGTCCGTCACGCTCCAGGGCGGCCTGTAGGAACGACAGGTCGAAGCGCACGTTGTGGCCGACGATGACGGCATCGCCGATGAACTCCAGCAACGACGGGAGCACGGACTCGATGCGCGGCGCCGGCACCACCATCGACTGGGTGATGCCGGTGAGCACGGTGATCTGCGGCGGGATGGCACACCCGGGATTCACCAGTGTCTGGAACGTGCCGAGTACCTCACCGGCGCGCACCTTCACTGCGCCGATCTCGGTGATCCCGCAATCGGCGGCGCGCGATCCGGTGGTCTCGAGGTCCACCACGCAGAACGTGACCTCCGACAACGGCGTGCCGAGATCGTCGAGCGACAACTGACGCGTCAGCGGAGACGACCGCACCGGGGAAGGCATCCCCCCATCATGGTCGAACAGGTGTACGCCTGCACGCATCGCTAGCATCGCCGCCGTGTCGACCCCCCGCTACCGCTGCACCGCCTGCGGCAATCTGACCCGCTTCGACGTCGTTTCCACCCGGCGGACCAAGGAGTTCCACCACTACACGGTGGGTGGACAGTTGGAGATCGAGGCCACCGAACTGCTGTCGGAGACCATCGAATCGGTGACCTGCCATTGGTGCGGGAACGGATCGGCCGTGGTTCAGGCCCAGCCGCCGGCGTAGCTCACGTACTGGCCCGTGGTGAAGGTGCTGCGGCCGTCGAGAAACACCCGACAGAACTGGGCGAACTCGTCCATGCGCCCGAGTCGACGCATCGGCACCTGCTCCTCGACGCGGGCCCGCACCTCCGGATCGGTGGCACCGGTGGCGGCGAGGAACTCGGGGAAGTCCATGAAGTTGGTGCCCACCGCGTTGATCTGCACGCCCTTCTTGGCCACTTCCTCGGCCACGGCGCGCACCATCATGTTGGCCCCGGCCCGAGTGGCTGAGTAGAGCGGCGCCCCGAACACGGGCCGCACTCCCGACGCACTGGTGATCACCAGGATCTGTCCTCCCTCTTGCGACACCATCACCGGCACGACGGCCTTGAGGAAGAAGTAGGGCGCGTGCATGCAGCCGGCCACCAGACGATCGAAGTCCTCGATGGTCGAGTTCACGAAGCGACCACCGATGATCTGACCCGAGGCGATCACCGCCGCATCGATGCGTCCGAATCGCGCCATGGCGGCGTCGACCAACGCCGGCGAGGCGGTGTCTCGATGCAGTGATGATGCGCCCTCGACGGTGACGACGGTGGCGCCCATCGCTTCCAGTTCGGCGACGAGTTCGGCGGAGGGATCGCCGAGCACGAGATCGTGACCATCGCCGGCCAGCATCCGGGCCAGGTCGGGTCCGACGTAATGGCGGGCATCGCCCACGATGGCGATCCGTCGAGCAGTCATGTCGCGCTCCATCCGTCGTGCCGACGCCCTCTCGGCTGCGGCTCCTGCCCGGTTAGTGTGACAGACGGTTCGGGGAGGACGACGAGTGCGCGCCGCGTGGACGTGGCGACGACGTCGCGATCCGCCGACGAACGAGGGAGGGGACGTGGAACTCACGGGCAAGGTCGCCGTGGTGACGGGCGCGGCATCGGGCATCGGGTTGGCGACCGCCCGGCGTTTCGTGGCGGCGCGCATGCAGGTGGTGATGGCCGACATCGAACAACCGGCGCTCGATGCCGCGGCAGATGCGCTGCGCTCGGCGGGCGGATCGGTGAGCGTGTGCAGCGTCGATGTGGCCGATGTGGCGCAGGTGGCCGCGCTGCGGGACCACGCGCTGGCCGAGTTCGGCGCCGTGCACGTGCTGTTCAACAACGCCGGGGTGGGTGGAACCGGAACACCCACGTGGCGCACGTCGCCGGCGGTGTGGGAATGGGTGGTGAACGTCGACCTGCTCGGCGTGGCGTGGGGAGTGCGCGAGTTCACCCCGCTCATGGTCGAGCAGGGGCACGGCCACATCGTGAACACCGCGTCGGAGGCCGGACTGTGCGCCTCACCGATGCTCGGCGCCTATCACGCAGCCAAGTACGGCGTGGTGGGTCTGTCCGAGGCGCTGGCCATGGAACTGGCCGGCACCGGGGTGGGCGTGAGTTGCCTGTGCCCCGAACTGGTGGCCACCAAGATCTTCGAGTCGACGCGCAACGCCCCGTCGCATCTGGGCCTGCCTCCTCCGCCGCCGGTCGACATGGCCGGGCTGGAGGCCTTCATGCGCACCACGGCGCTCGATCCCGCCGTTGTCGCCGATCGCGTGCACGACGCCATCGTCGACGGGTCTTTCTGGATCCTCACTCACGATGTGTCCCGCCGTCGGGTCGAGCATCGCAACCGCTCGCTGGAGGAAGGACGCACCCCCTCCATGCCGAAGATGGGCGAGGCGTGAGCGCGCCAGCCGGATTCGGTGGTCGCATCGGCCGTACGCACGCCGAGTCGGAACCGTGGTGGCCCGAGCCGGTACATCCGGGAGATGACGCGCCCAACGTCGTGGTCATCCTCTTCGACGATCTCGGCTTCTCCCATTTCGGATGCTTCGGATCGGATCTGCCCACGCCGAACATCGATCGGCTCGCCGCTGGCGGTCTGCGCTACACGAACTTCCATGTGACGCCGCTGTGCTCGCCCACGCGCGCCTCGCTGCTCACCGGACGCAACCATCACACCGTCGGCATGCGCGGCATCGCCAACTGGAACTCGGGCTATCCGCACATGACCGGTCGCATCTCCGAGCAGGCGACGACGATGGCCGAGGTCCTGCGCGATCGGGGCTACACGACCTTCGCTCTCGGCAAGTGGCACCTGTGTCCGATGGACGAGGCCTCGGCTGCCGGTCCCTACGACGCATGGCCGCTGCAGCGTGGCTTCGACCGGTACTACGGGTTCCTCGACGGGGAGACCGACCAGTTCGCCCCCGATCTCGTGTACGACAACCACCGGATCGACCCGCCGGTCACCGCCGCCGAGGGCTACCACCTCTCCGAGGATCTCGTCGATCACGCCATCGGGTTCGTGCACGACACCGCCTCGGTCCGACCCGACCGACCGTTCTTCGTGTACCTCGCCTTCGGCGCCACCCACGCGCCCCATCAGGCGCCGGCCGAGTATCTGGAGCGGCACCGCGGTCGGTACGACGAGGGCTGGGATGTGGCGCGTGAACGATGGTTCGCCCGTCAGGTGGCCGAGGGCATCGTGCCCGCCGGTACGCAGCTGGCGCCGCGCAATCCCGGGGTGGAGCCGTGGGAGTCGCTGGGTGACAACCAGCGACGACTGGCCATCGCCCTGCAGGAGGCGTTCGGCGCCTTCCTCGAGCACACCGACGCGCAGATCGGCCGTCTCGTCGACGCCCTCGACTCACTCGACCTGCTCGACGACACGATCGTGGTCGTGCTGGCCGACAACGGCGCCAGTCAGGAGGGCGGTCCGTTCGGGGTGTTGCACGAGATGAAGTTCTTCAACTTCCTCATCGAGACACCAGACGAGGCCGTTGACCGCATCGGTGAGATCGGTGGTCCCGACAGCCACGCCAACTACCCGTGGGGCTGGGCGCAAGCGGGCAACACCCCCTTCAAGTGGTACAAGCAGAACACCCACGAGGGCGGTGTGCACGTGCCGTTCATCGTGCACTGGCCCTCGGGCATCACCGACGCCGGCGGCATCCGTCCGCAGTTCCATCACGTCACCGATGTCGCGCCCACCGTCTACGAACTCCTCGGGATCGACGCGCCCGAGGTCTACCGGGGGATCGAGCAGGTGCCCGTGGCCGGCACGTCGATGCGCTACTCGTTCGACGATCCCGACGCGCCCACCCGTCACCGGGTGCAGTACTTCGAGATGGTCGGTCACCGAGCCATCGTCAGCGACGGGTGGAAGGCGGTGACCCGTCATCAGATGGGGACCTCGTTCGACGACGACGTCTGGGAGCTCTACGACCTGACCACCGACCCGTCCGAGTGCGTCGACCTCGCCTCCGAACAGCCCGATCGTGTGGCCGAACTGGTCGACCTGTGGTGGTCGGAGGCCGAACGTCATGGCGTCCTGCCCCTTGACGACCGTGGTGTCGAACTGTTCGGCGTGCAGTTCGGCGACCATCGCACTCATCCGGCGTCTCGCATCTACACCTATCGACCGCCTTTGGCGCCGCTCCCGGCTCAGAGCGCGGCATCGGTGGGTGGCCGCAGTTGGGACCTGTCGGCCGACATCGACCGCGCCGCCGAAGACGAGGGTGTGCTGTACGCCATGGGCAACGGCAACAGCGGCTTCTCGGTGTTCGTGCAGGACGATCGGTTGGTGTTCGACTACAACTGCTTCGGCGAGCACCACATCGTCGACTCCACCATGACGGTGCCCACGGGGAGATCACGTGTCGGGGTGGAGTTCCGCCGCACCGGACGCGGGGGCGAGGCCACCGTGATGATCGATGGTGAGCGGTGCGGTTCGGTGGAGATCCCGTTCGTCATGAAGGTGATCTCCAGCATGGGTGCGAGTGTCGGCTTCGACCACGGTCTGCCCGTGAGTCGCCGCTACGGCGACGGCTTCGCCTTCTCGGGCACTTTGCACTCGGTGGAGATCGCGCTGCAGTCGCCACGCCGTGCCGAAGATGCCGACACGGCCCAGGCCGAGGGTCGCGCCGGTATGTCGCGGCAGTGACCGGGGGCTACGCCATCGGTCCGTGGGTCGCCGAGGACGGCGGTCCACGACGTCTGCAGTCGGCGCCCGGACTGTTCGCCGGTCTCGAATCGTCGGCAGTGGCGGTGCGATCACGTGACGCCTTCGGCGCCACGATGGTCGTCGTCCGCTCGCCCGACGAGGTGTTCCTGCATGGTCACGGTGTCGGTGTGTCCGAGTCGTGGGTGGAACGCATCGATCCGCAGACCCTCGAACCGCTCGTGCGGCGCGACGGACTCGCCGGCGGGCCGACGTGGCCGGGCGGGATGGCGGCCCACGCCGATGGGTCGCTGTACGTCGTGTTCGGTCGTCACGCCCATCGACTGTCGACCGATCTCGACCTGTGGGCCACCACCGAGTTGCCGCGCGATCGGGCCCACAACTCGTTCGTCATCCTCGACGACGGCCACCTCGTCATCAAGGACTTCGGGGGCCTCCGCCCCGGAGAGGATCCGACGTCGGGGGCACCCCCGGCGCGGTTGTCGGTGCTGGAGCCGGGCACCCTGCGCATCGTCGACTCGGTCGATGCGCCCGAGCCCTCGGTGGCACGGCTGTCGGCCGACGGTGACACCGTGCTCATGGTTGGCGACCACTCGCTGTTCCGCTTCCGGTGGGATGGTTCGCGCCTGCGCCGTGACGAGGAGTTCGCGCCCCGCTACCGACTGTTGTCCGGGCAGACCCACGGGTGGGATGCCGTGCTGGCACTCGGCGCGGCGTGGTTCATGGACGACGGCGCCGGCGCCGAGAACTACAGCGGCCCTCTGCGCGGCCACGGGGTCTCGACGAGCCCGCTGCACCTCGTCCGCGTCGATCTCGACAGCGGCGCGGTGTCACTGACCGAAGTCAGCGGACTGCCACTCGGCCTGATCGCCAACCCACCGCTCATCGACGAACGACGACGCATCGCGCTGGCCTACGACAGCGGGAACGGTGTGCTGGCCGCCTTCGACATCGATACCGACGGGGCCACCGAACTCCGGTGGCGTGCCGAACAGGACCACGCCGGTCATCTGCTGTTCGATCCGGCGAGCGGTCTCGTCCTCACCGGCGATCACGACGGAGAACGGATGATGGAGCAACTGGTCGTGCGCGACCTCTCCACCGGCGACGAGATCGTCCGAGTCGACTCGGGTAGTCCCCTGCAGTCGGTGCTGTTCCCGGCCGTCGGCGCGCCGGGCACGGCCTACTGGTGCACGCTGTCGACGGTGAGCGCACTCACCTGGTGAGAGCTGCGGTCGGCGATGACCGCAACTATCAGGTGTTGACGGCGCCGTGGGTGCCGCCGCACAAGAGATCGAGACCGTCGGGTTGTGGGCGGAGCACATCACAGGCCGACCGTGAGGGCCTCGTCTCGCTGTGGCCGAGCACCCGCATCCCGGCGAATCGGTGCACGCCGACCGGATCGAGCGGGCTGCGGCCGTGCACCGACCCGAGGTAGAAGGGCCCCGGAGGTGGTGGCAGTTCACTGGTGCGCAGTCCGATCAGTTCACCGCTGTTCGGCACCCACCACACATGCCATGCCGCATCGGGATCGTCGGTGGACCGCCAACCCCGACCGAGATCGATCTCGTCATCGACGCCGCGCATGCGCACGAAGTGTTCCGGGCTGACCAGGTCGGTACGCGGTGCGGGGGAGTTCCATCCGGAGATGGCGGCGCCGTAGAAGGCGAGCACGACGAAGGTGGCCAGGGCCAACGCGCCGAGGAACAGCCAGGTGGACACGCGGTCGAGGTTAGGCGGGTGCCACCTCGACGGGGATCCCGTTGACGGCAGCATTGCCCGACAGTTCGTCGACGAAATGTCCCGGCGCCAGCAGGTTGGAGTTCACCCCGGCGTACTCGCGGGCCACCGAGAGGCGGGTGCCCGGCTTGTCGTGACCCCACCCGTGGGGGAGGGACACCACGCCGCGCATCATCTCGTCGCTCACCTCGACCGGAACCTCGATGGTGCCGGCCTCACTGGTGACCCGGGCCACGCCCCCGTCGGCGAGACCGAGGAGATCGGCATCGGTGGGGTGCACGAGCAGCGTGCAGCGATTCCCGGCCTTCACCAGCACCTTGACGTTGTGCATCCCCGTGTTCGTCGACTTGATGTTGCGCCGACTGACGAGCCCGAACGACTCCGGGTCGCGCCCCATGGCCTGCTCGAGGCGCGGCAGGTCGGTGAGGATGTACTCGGGTGCGAGTTGGATCAGACCCGACGGCGTGCCCACCACCTCGCCGGCCCGACCCGGTTCCATCGGACCGAGATCGATGCCGTGCACCGCGTCCTTCACCTTCTGGAGGTTCAGGCCGTCGGGGTTCTCGCCGAAGCGATCGCCCCAGGGTCCCATACGCAACTGCAGATCGATCATCCGTTCCGGTCCGCCGTGGTCGTAGAGCGGCAGCGTCTCGGCCGGATCTCGGCCGTACATGAAGCACAGGGTGGTGAACCACTCGTCGTCGATGGCGGCGAAGTCGAAATCGGCGTCGGCGCGACCACTGGCCAGCCATCCCAGGCGGGCGAGGATCTCCCATTCGGGCACCCAGTCGTCGGGCAGCGCGTAGAGCTGGTCGCTCCATTTCGACGCCGAACCGATCGACCATGCCCACATCAACTCATCGAAGTGCGGCGACTCGAGCGGCGACGGCCCGGGCAGCAGCACATGCGCATGCCGTGTCGTCTCGTTGAGGTAGCAGTCGATGGCGATCATGGCGTCGAGCATCGGCAGTGCGTCGTCGAGCTGCTGCGAATCGGGCACGCTGATCACGGGATTCGCTGCGATGTTGATGAGCGCGTGGATCTGGCCCTCGCCGGGGGTGGCGATCTCCTCGGCCAGACACGAGCACGGGACCTGCCCGAGGATCTCGGGCGCGCCGCGCACCCGGCTGCGCCATTTGCCGAACTCGGGCTCGCCCATGATGCGGGTGTCGGGGATCCACGTGATGGGCACTGCGGCCGGCTTGCCGAACAGCATCCCGCCCTGCTTGTCGAACTGTCCGGCGATGATGTTGACGACGTCGACCAGCCACGACGCCAGCGTCCCGAACTCCTGGTTGCACAGACCGATCCGCCCGTACAGGCCACCGGCCGATGCCGTGGCCAGGCCGCGGGCGATGCGGCGGATGGTGTCGGCCGGGACCTTGCAGAACGGCGCCACGCGTTCGGGTGTGAACGTGGCGCAGGCGGCGCGCACCTCGTCGACTCCCTCGACCATTCCGTCGACGGCCCCGAGGGTGAAGAGACCCTCGTCGAAGATGGTGTGGCACACCGCCAACAGGAAGGCGGCGTCGGTGCCGGGGAGGATGGGGATCCACTCCGAGGCCCGATCGGCGGTGGCGGTTCGGC
The DNA here is from genome assembly GCA_046093735.1 of Acidimicrobiia bacterium. Taxonomy (GTDB): domain Bacteria; phylum Actinomycetota; class Acidimicrobiia; order Acidimicrobiales; family Acidimicrobilacustridaceae; genus Acidimicrobilacustris. The sequence goes on from JBJTGD010000223.1 coordinate 11,807, forward strand.
GGGGGTCGATCACGACCACCTGTCCGCCGCGCGCCTTGATGCCGTCGATCTGTGCCAACTGATCGGGACTGGCCAGCAGCGAGCCACCCGAGGCCTGCGGATTGCCACCCATGATCACCCAGTAGTCGGTGTGGGCGATGTCGACGGTCGGGATCTTCCACATGTTCCCGTACATGAGGATCGACGACACGTTCTTCGGCCACTGGTCGACCGTGCCGGCCGAGTAGATCGACTTGAACCCGACCTTGCCCATGAGGGTGGCGCCATAGCGGCTGAGACTGAACGAGTGTCCGGCCGGATTGCCGATGAACGCGGTCATCGCTTCCTCGCCGTAGCGGTCGCGCACACCGTGGAGGAGTTCTTCGCAGCGGGCGAACGCCTCGTCCCACGTCACCTCGCGCCACGTCTCGCCCTCGCGGATCATCGGGGTGCGGATCCGGTCGGGATCGTCGTGGAGTCGACCGAGCGTAGTGCCCTTGGGGCAGATGAAGCCCTTCGACCACACGTCGTCGTGATCGGGCCGGATGACCTTGACACGATCCTCGGCATCGAGGTGGACCTCTAGTCCGCACATGCACTCGCACAGCGGACACTGGCGCAGGTGCACACTGGATCCGTCGGGCTCGACCCGCAGGCGACGTCCGATCACCCGATGGGTGTCCTGTCCGAGTGTGTCCTGTGCGGGCGCGTCACCCTGTCCGGCCATCGCTGGATCCCCCCTGCTCGACGGTGGGCAGAGCGTACCGAAGTGGGTGTCACAGGCCGGGTGCACACTTCGGCCATGGACCAGCGACCCATTCCCCTCATGTCCGGCCGGGCCGACTCCGATCCGGGTCGACCGACCGGTGATCCCACCTTCACCATCGACTGCGAGCAGTGCTGCATGCAGCACACCGATGCCTGCACCGACTGCGTCGTCACCTACGTGTGCTCCCGCGAGCCGGGTGACGCGCTCATCGTCGACCTCGGCGAGTACCGGGCCCTGGAGATGCTGGCCGAGTCGGGGCTGGTGCCCACGCTCCGTCACCGGCAGCGTCACAGCGGCTGATCGGTGGCCGGTCTCTGTGAGACTGGCCGGGTGAGTACGACCACCACCGGGGACTCCCTCCTCGCCGAGTTGCGACGAGCGGGGGCCGAGGCCGGGTTGGTGGAGTTGGGCGTGGCTGCGGTGGAACGCTTCGACCGCACCCGGGAGGATCTGCTCGACCGTCGTCGGCGCGGGCTGCACGCCGACATGCAGTTCACTTTTCGCGATCCCGATCGCTCCACCGATCCGGCCCGACTGCTCCCCGGCGCCCGGTCACTGGTGGTCGGTGCCATCGCCTATCCGGCATCAGTGCCGGAGCCGCCGCCGTTCGACGGTCCGGCCGGCCGGGTGGCCCGTTACGCCACCCTCGATCACTACGGGCGGCTGCGACGAGGGTTGGAGAAGGTTGCGGCGCGCCTCGAGTCAGCCGGCCATCGCACCCGCATCGTGCTCGACGACAACGCGCTGGTCGATCGGGCGGCTGCGCACCGGGCCGGCATCGGCTGGTGGGGGCACAACACCAACCTGCTCTCGCCCGGACACGGCAGCTGGATCGTGCTCGGTTCGGTGGTGACCGATGCCGACCTACCGCCATCGACTCCGGTACCCGACGGCTGCGGACCGTGTCGCCGGTGTCTCGACGGGTGTCCCACCGGGGCCATCGTCGCTCCCGGAGTACTCGACGCCCGGCGCTGTCTGGCGTGGCTGGTCCAGGCCGAGGGTTCGTTCCCGGTCGAACATCGTGTGGCACTCGGTGACCGCATCTACGGCTGCGACGACTGTCAGGAGGTGTGTCCGCCTTCGCGTCGGGCGCCGGCGATGCGCGAGGCGGTCGAAGGCGAGCCGTGGGTCGATCTGCTG
>JBJTGD010000224.1:0-16403 GCA_046093735.1 Acidimicrobiia bacterium
AAGGTCGCCCGACCCGCCGATCGAGTACTCACGACCCCGCAACGAGAAGTACACCTCGAAGACGGTCTCGAACGCCCGCCAGTGCGAGTTGTTCTTCACCAGGGTCGCCGCCAAGGCGTACTTGAAGGCGTCACGGTCCTCGATGGGGATGTGAGTGATCGCCTCCATGGCGTCGAGGTTCTCGGTGAGCGACACGGGGAGGCCGGCGTTGCGCAGTTCGATGATGAACCCCGAGAGGAGGTCCAGCATGTGCGAATCAGCGCGCTCGGCGGTCGTCATCGACTGCTCAACTCGTACGGGGGACGCCCGGCTTGCGTGCGCCGCCGTCGCCCTGGAGTTCCCTCGTGGCCCGAGCAATGTCGCTCTGGTACTTGAGCAGGATGTTGAGGGTCTCGATCGCCTCGACCTCGGTGATCGAGTCGACACCGAGGAGCAACAGGGTGCGAGCCCAATCCAGCGTCTCGGACACCGACGGTGCCTTCTTCAGTTCGAGCTGACGGATGGAGCGCACGATCCGGGCGATCTGGTCGGCCAGGTTCTCGGTGAGTTCGGGGACCTTGGTGAGGACGATCTCCTTCTCGCGATCCATCTCCGGGTAGTCGATGTGCAGGAACAGGCACCGACGCTTGAGTGCCTCGGAGAGCTCACGCGTGTTGTTCGAGGTGAGGAACACCATCGGAACCTGCCGCGCCTCCATGGTGCCCAACTCCGGAATCGACACCTGGTAGTCGGACAGCACCTCCAGCAGCAGCGCTTCGGTCTCGATCTCGACGCGATCGACCTCGTCGATGAGCAGGACCACGGGCTCGGTGGCCCGGATCGCCTCCAGCAGGGGCCGGGTGAGGAGGAACTCGTCGGAGAAGATGTCGGTCTCGATGTCCTCCCACGTCGACTCGTTGTTGCGCTCGGCCTGGATCCGCAGGAGCTGCTTCTTGTAGTTCCACTCGTAGAGGGCCTTGGACTCATCGAGGCCCTCGTAGCACTGGAGCCGGATCAGGCGGGCCCCGATGACCTCCGCCACCGACTTGGCCAACTGGGTCTTACCGGTGCCGGCCGGACCCTCGACCAGGATCGGCTTTCCCAGACGATCGGCGAGGAACACGACGCCGGCGATGGCCTCGTCGGACAGGTAGTCGACGGAACGGAGGCGGGTCCGGACGTCGGCGGGCGACTCGAAGCGATAGTCCATCCCGCCGACCCTACCGGTCACCGGGAGACCGCCCTGAACCCGGTCGGCCACGACGCCGGGGGCCCGGCGACAACAACGGCGACGTCTTCAGCCCCGCACCTGGCCCGACCCCCGCACCACGAACTTCGCTGTCGTGAGTTCACGCAGACCCATGGGACCACGGGCATGGAGCTTCTGGGTGGAGATGCCGATCTCGGCGCCGAAGCCGAACTCCTCGCCGTCAACGAATCGGGTCGAGGCGTTGACCAGCACGGCGGCGGCGTCCACCTCGGTGGTGAAGCGATCGGCAGCCTCCAACGACCGGGTGATGATCGCCTCGGAGTGGCCCGATCCGTTGCGGCCGATGTGATCGATCGCGGCATCGAGATCGTCGACCACACCGACGGCCAGCACCAGATCGAGGAACTCGGTGCTCCAGTCGGCCGCTGTCGCCGGCACCGCCTGCGGCAGCGACGCCCGCGCTCGATCGTCAGCACGGAGTTCGACACCGGCGAGGGCCTCGGCCACGAGTGGGAGGAAGCGATCGGCGACGGACGCGTGCACCAACAGCGTCTCGGCTGCATTGCACACCGACGGCCGTTGCGTCTTGGCGTTGACGATGACGCCGAGCGCCATGTCGAGATCGGCATGGGCATCCACGTACACGTGGCAGTTGCCGTCGCCGTCGATCACGTAGGGAACGGTGGCGTTCTCGAGTATCGAGGCGATGAGTGAAGGTCCGCCTCGAGGGATGAGACAGTCGATGGTGTCGCGTTGCCGCATGAACTCGACGGCCGCCTCCCGTGAGGTGTCGGCCACGAGGATCACCGAATCGGCGGGCAGTCCGGCACCCTCCGCGGCTCGGCGCAACACCGCCTCGATGGCGAGATTCGAGGTGATGGCGCCCGAGGAACCGCGCAGGAAGGCCGCATTGCCCGACTTCAGACACAGACCGGCGGCATCGGAGGTCACGTTGGGACGGTTCTCGTAGATGATGGCCACCACACCGAGCGGCACCCGGACCCTCGACACCCGCAGACCGTTGGGCCGCACCCACCCGTCGAGGACCTCCCCGACCGGATCGGGGAGGGAGGCGACCTGACGGAGCCCGGAGGCCATGGAGGCCACCCGCTTCTCGTCGAGACGTATCCGGTCGACGACCGTAGGGCTCACCCCGTCGGCCTCGGCCCGGGCGATGTCGACGGAATTGGCCTCAAGGATCGTCGACGTGGCCTCCACGAGCGCATCGGCGGCGGCCCGCAAGGCGCGATCCTTGGTGGCGGTCGAGGCGGTGGCGAGCACGCGCGAGGCGTCCTTCGCCCGACGACCGAGTTCGGCGATGGTGGGTTCGGGCACGCCGAGAGGGTACCCGGTTCCCCTCACCGGTCGCCGAGCCCGGACACCGTCGACCACTAGCGTCGTGGCGGTGACCGGTGCCGAGATCCCGACCGGGCCCGTCGCCGAACCGGTGACGCGCGGTCCCCGCCAACTGCTGCGCTCCAGCGTGGTGGTGGCCATCGGGACCGGCCTCAGTCGGCTCACCGGCTTCGCCCGCACGGCCGTGCTGGCGTGGGTGCTCGGCGCCACCGCACTGGCCGAGGCCTACAACCTGGCCAACAACACACCGAACCTGCTCTACGACCTCGTGCTCGGCGGGGTGCTGTCGGCCACGTTGGTGCCGGTCGTGGTCGAGTCGATGGACAGGGACGACCAGGACGGCATCGATGCCATCGCCACGGTGGTCGGGGTGATCCTCGTCATCGCCACGCTGATCACCGTGGTGGCCGCCCCGCTGGTGATCCGCCTCTACAACCTGACCGCCCCGAGCGGCCAGGCATCCGAACAGGCCCGACTGGCCGTGCCCCTGCTGATGCTGTTCGCCCCCCAGATCCTCTTCTACGGATTGACCACGCTGTTCACCGCACTGCTCAACGCCCGGCGGGCCTTCGCCGCCGCCGCCTTCGCCCCCGTGCTCAACAACGTCGTGGTCATCTGCGTGTTCCTCGCCCTCCCGCGACTGGCCGACACCGATCTCACCTTCGCGTCCGTGCTCGACGATCGCTGGCTCATGGTGCTCATCGGCGCCGGGACGACGGCGGGAATCGTGGCCATGACCCTCGTCCTGCTGCCGGCCCTGCGCCACAACCACATCGCCCTCCATTGGCGCTTCGCGCCGCGCGATCCCGCCGTGCGACGGATCCTGCGCCTGTCGGGCTGGACGTTCGCCTACGTGCTGGTGAACCTGGCCGGCTACGGCATCGTGCAGGTACTGGCCAACGGTGTCGGAGGCGTCACGATCTACGCCTACGCCTGGATGTTCTTCCAGCTGCCCTACGGACTGTGGACCGTCTCGGTCATGACTACCCACCTGCCGGAGTTGGCCCACGACTGGACCAGCGGTGCCGTCGACGCATTCCGCGCCCGACTCGACAGCGGCTTGCGCCTCGTCATGGTGGTGGTGCTGCCGGCCTCAGCGGGCCTGATCCTGCTCTCCTCCCCGATCGTGGGCGCAGTGTTCGAGCACGGCCAGTTCACCGAGGCTGCCGCCGACACCACTGCCAACACCGTCACCGCGTTCCTGTTCGGACTACCCGGCTTCTCGCTCCTGCTCTACACCTTCCGCTGCTTCTACGCGCAGCGCGACACGAGGACCCCGTTCATCGTGAATCTCCTCGAGACGATCGCCGCAGTGATCCTCTCGCTCGTCCTCGTCGAGCGCTTCGGCGTGGTCGGTCTGGCCGCCGCCAATTCGATCGCCATCACGGTGTTCGCCGTCGTCGGCCTGGTCCTGCTCCATCGCCGGGTCGGTGGCTACGTGAGCCGTCACGGCATGGCCGACTTGGGAAAGATGGTGGTGTCCACTGCCGTCATGGCGGGTGTGGTGGCGGTGGCGGTGCGGACGGTCGCCGGCGGAGATGTGACCTCTCTCGTCCTCGGTGGCCTGCTCGGGCTCGTCGTCTACGCGGGTCTGCTCACGCTCCTCGGCACCGACGAGACACGGATGGTCCTCACTCGACTGCGACGCCGCCCGGTCAGCTGACCACCACGAGGTCGTCGACGTGCACGACATGGGTGTCGACCTCGTCACCCAGCTCGACGCTGGTGCGACCGGCGATGGTCAGCAGTTCCTCGTTCGAGCAGCGCACCAGACCCTTGGCGAACACATTCCCCTCGGGGTCGACGATCTCCACCGCATCGCCTCCGTCGAAATCTCCCTCCACCGCGATCACCCCGGCGGCCAGCAGCGAGGTCCCACCGCGCTCGAGGGCACTACGGGCCCCGGCATCGACGGTGATCCGACCCCGCGAACCCACGGCGAAGGCGATCCACAACTTCCGCGCCGGCAGGTCCCGTTCGTGCGCGCGCACCACCGTGCCCACCCCCGGCACGTCGGCGATGGCGTCGGCCACCACCTCCCGCCGGTCAGCAGCGGCGATCACCGTGCGCACCCCCGACCATGCGGCGATGCGAGCGGCGGCGATCTTGGAGGCCATCCCGCCGCTGCCCCCGGGCGATCCGGGACCGCCGGCCATGGCCTCCACCTCACGGTCGAACTCCACGATCTCGGCGATCAACGAGGCCGAAGGATCGAGCCGCGGATCGGCCGACAGCAACCCGGGGGTGTCGGTCAGCAGCAGCAGGAGATCGGCGCCGACGAGGTGGGCCACCAGCGCAGCCAGACGATCGTTGTCCCCGAATCGGATCTCGTCGTCGGCCACGGCGTCGTTCTCGTTGACCACGGGCACCACGCCGAGCTCGAGCAGGCGACCGAGAGTTCCACGAGCCTGCAGGTACTGCCGTCGGTCCACGAAGTCGAGTGGGGCGAGCAGCACCTGCCCGGGCACGAATCCATGGCGCGACAACTCGGCGTCGTACACGGCCATGAGACGCGATTGTCCGACGGCCGAGACGGCTTGCAGGGTCAGTGCGTCCTTCGGACGCGCCGATCCCCCGAGGCCCAACGCCGGTAGACCGGCACCGATGGCGCCCGAGGTGACGATGACCACCTGATGTCCGTCACGGCGCGCCCCGGCCACCTCATCGCACAGGTGCGCGATCGCATCACGACGGATGGCGCCATCGGCGTCGGTCAACGACGAGGTCCCGATCTTGACCACGACGATCATCGGTCGTCCTCGTAGGAGAAGGTCAGTCCACCGATGTGGACGGTGTCGCCCTCGCGCGCGCCGGCCCGAGCCAGTGCCTTGTCCACGCCGAGCTTCTTGAGTCGGGCTTGGGCGAAGTCGAGCGCTTCGAGGTTGGTGAGATCACTGAGGGCGACGGCGCGCTCGGCGGAACGTCCGATCACGCGGAACGATCCGTCGTCGTCGCGCTCGATGCGGATGCCCTCGGCGGCCGGTCGGTGGACGACGAAGCCGTCACTCACCGGTTCGACCGCACGCTGGGCGCGCACGGCCTCGGCCATGAGTCCGAGGAGCCGGGGCAGACCGGCACCGACCACGGCCGACACGGTGCAATCGAGGACCACACCATCCTCGGTGACCGACCCTCGTCCGCTCTCGGCCAACTCCAGACCGCCCGGCACGAGATCGGCGCGCGACCCCACCACGATGCGAGGGCGATCCAGCAGTTCGCTCCGATAGGCACCCAACTCGTGCACGAGGATCTCGATCTGCTGCGCCGGACCGTCGGAGGTGGTCCCGTCGATGCCCCCGGCGAGATCGACGAGGAGCACCAGCACCCGAGCCCGCTCCACATGGCGCAGGAAGCGATGACCGAGCCCCCGTCCTTCGGCCGCACCCTCGATGAGTCCGGGGATGTCGGCCACCACCATCTCGAACCCGTCATCGAGACGCACGACGCCAAGGTTGGGTTCGAGCGTGGTGAAGGGATAGTCGGCGATCTTGGGACGGGCGGCGGAGATGGCCGAGATGAGCGTGGACTTGCCCACGTTCGGGAACCCGACCAGCGCCACGTCGGCCATGAGCTTCAACTCGAGTTCGAGCCACCGCTCCTCACCCACCTCGCCCTGCTCGGCGAAGGACGGGGCCCGACGGATGTTCGACAGGAAGCGCGCATTGCCCTTGCCCCCGCGACCTCCGGCGGCCGCCAGCCAGCGATCGCCGTGAGTGACGAGATCGGCCAGCACGGTTCGGTCACGGTCGAGGATCACCGTTCCCTCCGGAACGTGCACGATCGTGTCGGCCGCGTTGGCCCCGTGCCGCTTCTTGCCCTGTCCGTGCACCCCGTTGGCCGCCCGACGATGCGGATGGTCCCGGAAGGCCAGCAGGGATGCCACGTTGCGATCGGCGACCAGCCACACGTCCCCGCCGCTCCCACCGTCGCCCCCGTCGGGGCCGCCCTTGGCCACATGGGCCTCCCGGCGGAAGGCCACACAACCGGCTCCGCCGTCGCCGCCCCGCACGTTCCGTTGGCACTCGTCGACGAATCCGGACACGGCGACGAGCCTACGAGGTCGTCCCGCCCCGCCCGGTTCCGGTTCCGGCCTGCTGTCACAGAGTTGCGAGAGGATCTCGACATGTCGGAACGAACCGAACTCCAGCGCCAGTGGGTCGGCACCATGCACGGTCGCTCGCTCGTCCTGCCCGACGGCAGCACGACGGTGGTGGCCCATCGCCAACAGCCGCCGCCCTCGATCGTGGCCTCCGCCCTGGACCGAGGCGCACGTGAGGAACTGGCCGAGTCGATCCTGTGTGCGGGGGCCACTCGGGCCCGAGGCGCGGGTTCCCGGGAGGTCGAGGAGGACCCCGATCCCGTTCGCACCTGTTTCGAACGCGACCGGGACCGGATCCTTCACTGCACCGCCTTCCGGCGTCTGGCGGGAAAGACCCAGGTGTTCGTCTTCCCCGATGATCACCAACGCACTCGATTGACCCACGCCCTCGAGGTGGCGCAGGTGGCCACGGCCATCGCTCGCGCCGTGGGCCTGAACGTGGAACTCACCGAGGCGATCGCCCTGGGTCACGACTGCGGCCACGGCCCGGGCGGTCATGCCTCGGAGGACGCGTTCGCCGCCCTGCTCAACGACGGGTACCACCACGCGACGTGGGGCGCCGACGTGGTGCTCCGCCCCCTGAACCTGTGCGACGAGACCCTCGACGGGATCCGCAACCACTCATGGTCGAGGCCGACTCCGTCGACCCCGGAGGGCGCGGTGGTGAGCTGGGCCGATCGCTGCGCCTACAGCGCCCACGATCTCGAGGACGCCGTCTCCGCCGGCATCGTGACCACCGACGAACTACCCGACTCCGTGCTCTCCGTGCTCGGCCGCACACGGCGAGAGCAGCTCTCCGCGCTCATCGGCGCAGTCGTCACCACCATCGCCACCACCGGAGTGGTGGGCATGGACATGCAGCACGCCGAGGCCCTCGCCGACCTGCGAGCGTTCAATTACGAGCGGATCTACGACCGACCGGCGTCACGCGCGCAGGGCGAGGCCGTGGTCGAGGTCCTGACCGCTCTGGTCGAGGCCTGTGTGGATCGTCCGGAACTGCTGCCGGATCCCGAGGTCGACGACGTGCTGGCCGCCGCGGTCACCTGGGTGGCGGGCATGACCGATCGCTACGCCTTCGCCACGGCGACGCGACTGCTCGGTTGGCCCGCCGAACGCCTGCCGCGAGGCTTCGATCTGGCTGGCTGACCGAACTGCGCCCGATCGGGTTCCGACCGGCGCCGCCCCGATTCAGGACGGGATGACGTCGACGAGGCTCCGGCCCCGACGCGATCCGAACTTCACGGTGCCCTCGGTGAGGGCGAACAGGGTGTCGTCGCCACCACGGCCCACGTTCTCACCGGGGTGGATGCGGGTGCCGCGCAGACGAACGATGATCGTTCCGGCGTTGACGGCCTGACCGTCGAATCGCTTGACGCCGAGGCGCTTGCTCTGGGAATCGCGGCCGTTGCGGGTCGAACCGCCGCCCTTGGTCTTCGACATGGCTCAGCCCTTCGTGATGCCGGTGATCTCGATCGTCGCGTACTTCTGGCGATGACCCCAGCGGCGGCGCTCGTTGGCCTTCGACTTGTAGGTGAACCCGGTGATCTTGGGGCCCTTGGCCTCACCGACGACGCGGGCCGTCACCGACGCCCCCGCCAGTTGCGCGGGCGTGGCGAGGACACTGTCCCCGTCGACCACGAGCACCGGGGTCAGCGTGACCTCGTCGGCGTCGCCGAGACGCTCGACGTCGAGGCGCTGGCCCTGCTCGACCCGGTACTGCTTGCCACCTGTCTGGATCACCGCATACATAGGGGCGAGAGCCTAGCGGCCGGAGCCGTCGAAGGGGAATCCGGACCCGCTCACAGCAGGAGCGCCGGATCGAGGACGACCCCGCGGCCCTCACAGTCGGGGCACTGGGTGGCGAACGACTCCAGCAGCCCCTCCCCGATCCGCGTGCGGGTCATCTCCACCACGCCCAGTTCGGAGATCTCGAACACCTGGGTCCGGGTCTTGTCCCGGGCCAGTGCGTCACGGAAGACCTTCACCACCTCGTCACGATTGGACCTCACCTCCATGTCGATGAAGTCGATCACGATGATGCCGCCGATGTCCCGGAGCCGCAGTTGTCGGGCGATCTCAACCGCCGCCTCGAGGTTGTTCCGGTAGACCGTCTCCTCGAGCGACTTGGACCCGACGTTCTTCCCGGTGTTCACGTCGATGACGGTCAGCGCCTCGGTGTGCTCGATGATGAGCGAGCCGCCCGAGGGCAGCCACACCTTGCGATCGAGTGCCTTGTGCACCTGTTCGTGCACGTGGTGACGTTCGAACAGCGACAGCGTCTCGGTCGAACGGTCGTAGTACTCCACCCGGTCGGCCAGTGCCGGCGAGATGGCCGAGACGTAGTCCTTGATCTCGTTGTAGAGCGCCTCGTCGTCGATGATCACGCTGCGGTACTCGTCGCTGAACTCCTCACGGATGACCCGCACGGCCATGTCCGGTTCCCGGTACAGGAGCGCCGGGGCCTGCGCACTGGCCGCCAGGGACTCGATCTGGTCCCACTGCGACAGCAGGCGACGCACATCGGCCTTGATCTCGTCGGAGGTCACGCCCTCGGCCGCCGTGCGCACGATGACGCCGTGCTGCGGGGGCTTGACCTTGTCGAGGATGTTGCGGAGACGCTTTCGTTCCGAATCGTCGAGCCGCTTGGAGATGCCGTAGGTCGACGAATTGGGGATGAGCACCACGAATCGACCCGGGAGCGAGACCTCTTGGGTGAGACGCGCTCCCTTGTGGGCGATCGGGTTCTTCGTGACCTGGCACAGGATCGTCTGGCGAGCCTTGAGGATCTGTTCGATGCGGGCGGTGGAGCGACCGCCCTCGACGTCCTCCGGATCGAACTGCACATCACCGCGGTAGAGCACGGCGTTCTTGGGCGTCGAGATGTCGACGAAGGCCGCCTCCATACCGGGCAGGACGTTCTGGACCTTCCCGAGATAGATGTTCCCGTGGATCTGTGAGACGTCGTCGGCGGGTCGCGACACGTAGTGTTCGATGAGGTTGCGACCCTCGAGCACGGCGATCTGCGTGCCTTCGGACCTCACGCTCACGGCCATGGTGTACCGGCCCACAGCTCGGCCCTTGCGTTCGCGACCGCGCCGCTTGGCCAGGGTCTCCTCGTCGAGTTCGACGCCCTCGCCGCCGAGGATGGCCTCCACCGGCACCGGGGCGGCCCGCCGTTGGCCCTGCTGGCCCTGCTGACGTCCTTGACCCTGGCCCCGGCCGCCCTGACCTCGTTGTCCGCCCTGGCCGCCCTGGCCGCCCTGACCGCCTTGGCCATTCTGGCCGCCCTGGCCGCCCCGCCCGCGTCCGCCCCGACGACGACGAGAACCACTGGACGAGCCCGAGGTCGTCTCCGTCGGTGACGGCGCCGCCGGAGCCGGCCGGGAGTCGCCGATCTGCGGCTTGCGCATCGGCCCGGCCTCGGCCGCACCCTGGTCCTGCGGCCGTGACGCGTTGCGGTCAGGCAGGTCGTCGAGTCGGTTGTCCCCTCCGGACGACTCCGCTTCGCCGTCCCCCGCACCAGCGGGACGGGCGCCGGAGCGCGACCGGCCGCGGCCACCGCGCGATCCGCGTCGGCGCCGGGGCTTCGGGCTGGCCGACGCCGTTGCGTCGGGGTTTGTGTCAGTCGTCCGTTCGGGCGTGGGCTGATCGGCCGGGATCGGCCGATCGGGCGGCGCGGAGCCGCTGCCGATCGTCGGATCGCTCATCATTTCGTTCCTTCCTCATCGCGCCCCCACGGGGACGCGGGACGTCGCGGGGGTTGGTTCCCTCTTCGCGCCGTCACTCATGATCCATTGATGTGTCCTGCGGACCCGTCCCTCGCGGCGAGGCGGGTCGAACGCGGCCAGCAGTTCGGCTGGCCGCACGGAGCGGGGCTGGGTCGCCAGCTCGGCTTCGAGGAGAGCACCCGATTCGGGTGCGTCGGCCGGGGTGGCACCGAGGACCCGCAGGTCCAGGATGCCCGGCCGAAGATCGTCGGTGGTCGTCCGACCCTTCCGCTCGCGTGCGAACGGGATGGTCGAGCGCGACAGCAGGGACTCGACGGCGTCGGCGAGGGACTCGGGAGTCTCCCCCGGCACCTCGAGCAGCCACGTGCACGAGGTCACCGCCTCCTGCAACGAGGTCTCCGAACGGTCCACCACCGCAGCAGCCAGCACGTCCACACCGACCGGCAGCAAGGGGCTCAGGAGTTCGGGCAGCGAGTCGACCACGACCGAGTCACCTTCCGGCTCACGCAGGTCGACGTCGAGGAACTCTCCGTCGGACTCGTGCCCGGTCGACAGCGCCAATCCGAAGTGGAGCTTCGGCCTCGGTGAGAAACCTTCGGTACTGGCCACCGGGAGACCCGCTCGCCGCAGGGCACGCTCCCAGCACCGGGCCATGTCCCGGTGGCTGGAGAACCGGATCTTGCCGGCCTTGGCGTACATGAGGCGGACGCGCATCAGGCATCCAGTCTCGCAGGTCCGGGCACCGAACCCGAACCTCGCAATCCGACGGGCACCCATCGGCCCGTGGACAGGTCCTGTCCGGTGCCCTGCGAGCCGCCAGCGGGCGGCACGGCCGAGGCCACGATGTGCTCCAGGGAGTAGCCAGTGCAGGCCCCGCAGTCGTAGCAGGGGGTCCATCGGCAGTCCGGGAGCCCGACCTCGGCCAGGGCGTCCCGCCAGTCCTGCCACAGGAAGTCCTTGTGGAGCCCGGCCGACAGGTGGTCCCAGGGAAGGATCTCGTCGGATTCCCGGTGGCGGTGCACATACCAGTCCGGATCGAGTCCGTGGCGGGCCATGGCGCCGGCCCACAGGTCGAGGTCGAACTTCTCGGACCATTCCTGGAAGGTGCCGCCCGACCGCCACACCTCCTCGATCACGGGACCGAGACGACGATCGCCCCGCGCCATCAACCCCTCGACGAGGGTGGCCTTCGGGTCGTGCCACTTCATCTGCACACCATGGGCTCGACGCGTGGCGTCCCGGAGCAGGTCGATCTTGCGCCGCAGCTCGGGCACGGTGTTCTGACCGAACCACTGGAACGGGGTGAACGGCTTGGGTACGAACCCCCCGACCGACACCGTGACCGAAGGTGATCTGGTGTGCGACCGACCCAACTCGACGCAGTTGCGGGCCAGTTCGGCGATCCCGAGGGTGTCCTCGTCGGTCTCCGACGGCAGACCGGTGAGGAAGTACAACTTCATGCGACGCCACCCGTTGGCGTAGGCGGCCTCCACGGCGCCGTAGAGGTCCTCGTCGCGGATCAACTTGTTGATCACCTGACGCATGCGCCAGGTGCCGGCCTCGGGGGCGAAGGTGAGGCCGGTCCGTCGTGCCCTCTGGATCTCGGTGGCGATGCCCACTCCGAACGCGTCGACTCGCAGACTGGGCAACGACACCGACACGGGCGGACCGTCGGCGGTCGATCGGACGATGTCGGACACGAGACCCTCGATCCCGGAGTAGTCCGCCGTCGACAGCGACGTGAGCGCGACCTCGTCGTAGCCGGTCCGACGCAGACCGTCGGTCACCATCGTGCGAACCTGCTCGAAGGGGCGCTCGCGCACGGGTCGGGTGATCATCCCCGCTTGGCAGAAACGACAGCCACGCGTGCAGCCCCGGAAGACCTCCACGTTCAGTCGGTCGTGGACGACCTCGGTGACGGGCACCAACTGCCGTCGCGGATAGGGCCAGTCGGCGAGATCGGACACCGTTCGCTTCTCGACGCGCTCGGGAACCCCTGGATGGCGCGGTGTGATCGAGACCAGCGCCGATCCCTCGTAGGTGACCTCGTACATCGAAGGGACGTAGACGCCCTCCACACCGGCGAGTTCCCGGAGGAGCCCCTGGCGACTCCCCGGCGTCCGACCCGAGCGCTTCCAGTCGCCGATCACCGTGTTGATCTCGGACACGACCTCCTCGCCGTCACCGAGTACGACGAGATCGAGGAAGTCGGCGATCGGTTCGGGGTTGTAGGTGCAGTGGCCACCGGCGACCACCAGTGCGTGCTCCTCTCGCCGATCGGCACTGCGCACCGGCACGCCGGCCATGTCGATCATGTTGAGGAGATTGGTGTACGTCAGTTCGGCGGAGAGGTTGAACCCGATGACGTCGAACGCGTCGGCTGAGCGATGGGTGTCGATGGAGAACAGCGGTATGCGGCGGTCGCGCATGACGTCCTCGAGGTCCGTCCACGGCGCATAGACGCGCTCGGCCACTGCGTCGTCGCGTTCGTTGAGGATCTCGTAGAGGATCTGCAGGCCCTGATTGGGCAGACCGATCTCGTAGGTGTCCGGGTAGGCCAGCAACCACGCCACCTTGTGAGGAGCGTGACGGGGAACGACGGCGCCCTCCTCGAGGCCGATGTACCGCGCCGGTTTCGACACGCTCGACAGGACGGGCTCGAGGAGCGGCCACACATCGGTCATGATCGAATCACCCTACTGGTGCCGGACCGCTCAGCGGAACCGTCGCATGTGCACGTTGAGCACCATGCCCAATGCCGCGAAAGAGGTGACGATCGACGATCCTCCGGCGCTGATGAGCAGCAACGGGATCCCGGTCACCGGCATGATCCCCATGGCCATGCCCACGTTCTCGAACGCCGAGAAGGCGAACATGGCCAACACACCTATGCACAGGTAGGTGCCGAACGTGTCGCGGGCGAGGTGGGCGATGCGCCAGATCCGCCAACACAACAGGCCGTAGACCGACAGGAGCAGCCCCGCACCCAGGAAGCCGAACTGCTCGGCCACGGCCGTGAAGATGAAGTCGGTCTCCTGCTCGGGGACGAACCCGAGCTTGGTCTGCGGGCCCTCGAACAATCCCGTGCCCGTGACGCCGCCATTGGCGATGGCCTGCTGACTCTGCTGGATGTTGTACACCGCCGACGTCGACCGATCGGTCGGATTGATGAACGCCGTGAGCCGGGCGCGCTGGTAGTCCTGCAGCACCGGCGAGTTCAGCAGCAGGAACACCCCGAGGACACCGATCGCTGTGAGTCCGAGGATGTAGCGGGTGGGCAGTCCACCGACCAGCAGCATGGCCATCGTGATGACCACCAGCACGAGGGTGAGACCGAGGTCGGGCTGCACGAGGATGAGCAGCATCGGCACGGCTGCGGTCCCCAGCAGGGTGAGCAGTCGTCGCACATCGATCTCGCCCCGGAACTCCGACAGCAGGAATGCCAGCAGCCCGATGAGCGAGATCTTGGCGAACTCCGCCGGCTGCATCTGGAACGGACCGAGGGAGAACCACGACTGCGCCCCGTTGGACTGACTGCCGATCGGCGACAGCACGATGACGAGCAGCACGGTGGTGACGCCGTAGAACGCCCACGCCCAGTCATGGAGCTTGCGGTAGTCGATCGTCGTCAGCACCGCCATGACTCCGACGCCCACCGTCACGAACATCATCTGCTTGATCAGGTAGGACGTGGCATAGGTGGGGCCGGGCCCGCGTGTGGAGCTGTAGACGGCCACGATGCCGACCAGCGCGAGGACGCCGACGCATCCGAGGAGGATCGGGTCGATGTGATGCATCGGCGACGTCGGGTCGCGCCGTGAGTGCAGGGAACGGGTCGACGAGGTGCGGCTCAACATCAGTCCCGGACCCCCGTGGTGGCGACTCCCGGGCCGGTCAGTGGCTGACTGGACAGCAACTCGTAGACCCGACGGGTCACCTCACCCGATGCCTCGGCGCCCGTGCCCGACTCCTCCATGACGGCCGCCACCACGTAGCGGGGCTGATCGGCCGGGGCGTAGGAGGCGAACAGGGAGGTGTCGGCCTTGCCCTGCACCTGCGCGGTGCCGGTCTTGCCCACGACCGGGAAGGCACCCAGGTCGAACCCGGAGAACGCCGTGGCGGCGGTGCCGGCGCCCGAGGTCACGCCTCGCAGCCCGGCCACGATCGGATCGCGAACGTCCGGCGGCAACGACACCGTGCCGGTCACCTCCGGCTCGATGACGCGCAGCACCTCGGCCGGTCGGTTCGGATCTCCATCGCTGCGGAGGATCCTCCACGCCACGTGCGGCCGGTAGAGGGTGCCGCCGTTACCGAGGGCGCCGTAGGCACGCGCCAACTGGATCGGCGTGACGGTTACGACGTACTGACCGATCGCCAACTGGACGTTGTCACCGGTGTACCAGTCACCGTCCGGGAAGGCCTTCGGGTACTTCTCGTGCAGGGCCTTCTTGTCGGCCTTGGTCCACACGTAGCCGGCGGCTTCGTTGGGCAGATCGATGCCGGTTCGTTGATCGAAGCCGAAGGCCGTCGCCGTGTCCTGGATGAGCGTCGTGCCGTCCATGCGCGATCCGAGCCAGTAGTAGTAGACGTCCGAGGAGATGGTGAGCGAGCGGATCAGGTCGACGTTGCCGTTCTTCTTCCGTCCGGCGTTCTGGAACTCCTGAGGCGGATCGCCGACGATGAACACGCCGTCGTCGTAGATCGTGGTGTTGGCCTCGGCCAGACCGTTGCTCATCGCTGCCGTCGCCGTCACCAACTTGAAGGTCGATCCGGGGGCGTACTGACCGGAGATCGAGCGATCGATCAACGCGCTCACACCATTGACGTTCTGCAGGGACTCGTAGCGGCTCTGCGAGATCCCGTTGGCGAACTCCTGCGGATCGAATGTCGGATACGAGGCCAGCGCCGAGACCGCACCCGTATCGGGATCGAGCACCACCACCGAACCCGCCGGGGCCCGGCGCATGAGTCCGTCCTGTTGGGCCGTTCCCCGCAGCACCGCCAGTCGATCGGCCAGCGCCTGCTCGGCCCGGATCTGGACGTCGATGTCGATGTGCAGTTGGATGTCGTTGCCGATCTTCGGGGGTTGGTAGGACTCGGTGCCGACGGGACGATTGCGGGCGTCCACCTGCACCAGTTCGATACCCGGCGTCCCGCGCAGTTCGTCCTCGTACGCCGCCTCCACGCCGGCCAGACCCACGATGGAGTCCGGGTAGTACGTCTTCTCGTTGCCGCTCGGGTCGACTGCGGGCCGCAGGGTCTTGAGGCCGTCGGCCGAGATCCGCCCGGTGTAGCCGAGGACGTTGGCCGCCACCGATCCGTAGGGGTAGATCCGCACCGTTCGGCGTTCAGTGGAGACCGCCGGGAAGTCCTCGGCATGCTCAGCGAGGTGGTGCACCACCTCCTCGGTCACGTCCGAGGCGATGGGGACGGCCTGCAACTGGTCGTACTGCTGATCGGACAGGCGCCGGTTGATCGTCGAGACCTTGATGGGTGCGCCGTACTCGGTCAGGACGGCCGCCAGTCGACGCACCAGACCGTCACGATCGGCCACCTTGCGGAGTTGGTTGCGATCGATCGTCACGATCAGCGACGTTCGGTTGTCGACCAGCACCCGGCCCTTCGCATCGAGGATGCGTCCTCTCGGTGCTTCGGTGGAGATCACTCGCGTGCGGCTCTGCGTGGCCTGGACGGCGAGGGCCGGGGCCTCGAGGACCTGGAGGTACCAGAGCCGGGCGAACAGGGCGACGAAGCACGCCACCACCACCACACCGACGATGCTGAGACGCAATCGGGTCGACGAAGTGTCCATCATCTGACTCCGGCGAGTCGACGGATCGGTGGGGTGAGCGGGTGCACGGCGCTCCCAGTCCACCAGAACCGGGCGCTCATCGGACCGCGGCCCGGATCCGGTGCTCCTCCGGATCGGCCCACTGGCAGATCCGCAGGACCGGGAAGACGAGAAGAGACGTCGACAGGCCCACGATCAACACCACCACCGGCAGGTGACCATCGACCATTCCGGGCTGAC